>JACPQU010000164.1 GCA_016190305.1 Bacillota bacterium | reverse complement strand
TGGAGGGTGCTGGGCCCGCTGGCTTTCGGCATGGAGCGATTGATCCTCAGGATTGCGGGATTTTGATGGCGGGATTTTGACGGAAGGAAAGGATGGCGAAGCCAAATTGGCCGTGAAAGGACGGATCCTCAGCGGGATGCGGCCGACCGGCCGGCTCCACCTGGGGAACTGGCTGGGAGCCCTCAGCAACTGGGTCCGGCTCCAGGATGAGTTCGAGTGTTTTTACTGCATCGTGGACTGGCACGCCCTGGCCACCGATTACGAGGATACCAGCAGGGTTCCGGAGCGGATCCGGGAGGTCCTGATCGATTGGCTGAGCGCCGGGCTTGACCCGGAGCGGAGCGTCCTTTTTGTCCAGTCGGATGTCAAGGAGCACGCCGAATTGCACCTCCTGCTTTCCATGCTCACCCCCCTGTCCTGGGTGGAGCGGGTTCCGACCTTCAAGGAGCAGCTTCGCCAACTGGAGGGAAGAGAGATCGCCACTTACGGGATGCTGGGGTATCCGGTGCTGCAGACGGCCGATATCCTGGCTTACCGTGCGGATACCGTGCCGGTGGGGGAGGATCAATTGCCCCACCTGGAACTGGCCAGGGAGATCGCCCGTCGTTTCAACCACCTTTACGGCACGGTGTTCCCGGAGCCCCAGGGGCGGCTGACCGAGATCCCCCTGGTTCCGGGTACCGACGGCCGCAAAATGAGCAAGAGCTACGGCAACACCATCGAGCTGGCGGATGCCCCCGATGAAGTCAGGAGAAAGGTGCAGCAGATGGTGACCGATCCCCAAAGGATCAGGAAATCCGATCCCGGCCGCCCGGAGATCTGCACCGTCTACGCCTTCTACAAGGCCCTTGCGCAGCGTCTCCCGGAAGTGGAGGAGCGCTGCCGGGGCGCCCGGATCGGATGTGTTGGCTGCAAGAAAGAACTGGGGGAGGTGCTCTCCTCCCTGCTGGAACCGGTTTATCACCGGCGGAGGGAGCTGGAGAACAACCCGGGGGTTCTCCGGGAGATCCTCCGGGAAGGCTCCCGTAAGGCGGGGGAGGTCGCCCGGGCCACGCTGGAGGAGTGCCGCCGCGCGATGAACCTCTGCGGCATCTAGCCCAGGCGCAGGAAGCGATTCCGGATTCCCCGGGGGGAGTGGTGGAAACGGTTTACCAGGTTCAGTTGCCGTCCTTCCAGGGCCCCCTGGAGCTGCTCCTCAGCCTGGTGGAGCGGGCCGAGGTCGACATTCGCCGGATCTCTCTCGCGGTGATCGTGGAGAGTTACCTGGAGTACCTCGCCGGACAGGATGAGGTGGATTTGGACGCCCTGAGCGAGTTCCTCCTGCTGGCGGCGGCGCTCGTGCGGCTCAAGGCCGGCGTTCTCCTGCCGGAGGATCAGCCGGTGCCCGCGGCTGAAGATGATGCCGGCTCCGGTTCCCTGGAAGACCTGGCGGCCCAGTTCCTGGAATACAGGAGATTTCAGGAGGCGGCGCAGGGGCTGCTGATGCTCTACCAGGAGAGCGCCAGGCTGTTTCCGCGTGGGGCCGCTCCGGCGGTCCCGGAAACTGGTAATGATCGGAACCCCGGCGGCGGGAAAAGTCTTGCCGTTGATCCCGGCGACGCCGGCGCAGAAACGGGGAACCTATCGGAAGGTTCAGGGGGGGCCGGCGGGTCATCTGGTTCTCCGCAGGATCCAGGCTTCAAGAGCGGCGAACGGTCCGAGGAGATGGACCGGGAGGTTTCCCTGGAAGACCTGGTCGGGGCGTTCGCGGAGGTGCTCCGCAGAGCGCCTCCCGGCGGTGAGATTCACCGCGAGGAGATCAACATCGAAGAAAGGATCCAGGACATCATCCGCCGGCTTCAGGACGGCGGGGGCGCGATGACCTTCCGGAGCCTGTTCAGCGCGGGAAACAGCAAGGCGGTCGTGATCGTTACCTTTCTGGCGCTTCTGCAACTGGTCCGGAGCGGTCTCCTGGCCCTGGTTCAGAAAAAGCTCTTCGGCGAGATCACCTTGCGGCTGAAAAAGACCCCGCGGCTTAAAACCGGGGTTGAAGCAGGCGAGGACCGCCGGTTACCGATCCCGAGCCGCCGGGTTCGGCCGGTCGGACTGCCGGATCGCGACCCCGATTGAAGGAGAGACCCGGGATGGATTCAAACGACGGCACACCGTTGACAATCTCCCAGACCCAGGACGCGGAGGCCCCACTCTCCCTGAAAGTGATCGTAGAGGCCTTTCTGTTCACCTGCGCGGAGTCCGTTTCCCTTGAACGACTGTCAAGGCTTTGCGGACAATCTCCCTCGCTGGTCCGGGCCGCCGTCGACAACCTCGCCCAGGAGTACCGCGGACGAGAGACAGGGCTGCAGATCATCCGAGTGGCGGGGGGATATCGGATGGTAACCCGTCCGGAGCTGTCGGGGCACCTCCAGCGCATGGACCCTCCGCCCACCCGGCCCAAACTTTCCGGCGCAGCCCTGGAGACGCTGGCCATCGTGGCCTACCGTCAGCCCATCACCCGCCTCGAGGTCGAACAATTCAGGGGGGTCAAGGTGGACGGGGTATTCAACACGCTCCTGGCCCGAAGGCTGATCCGCCGAAACGGCCGGCGGGACACCCCCGGCCGGCCCGCTACTTTCGGGACCACCCCTCAGTTCCTGCAGGCCTTCGGACTGGACAGCCTGGCCGATCTTCCACCGGTCGAGTGGGGTGAACCTAGGCCGGATCACCATCCCCTCTCGTTCGGAGGGCTTTCCTCCGGCGCTCTGGGTTCCCTTGGAGCTGGCAAGAATCACGATCAGGGGAGCGCGGCCGGAGGTTAAAGAGGTTGGTATTGAAAGGGAAAGCCGGATTGGCGAGACACTTTGGTGACGGACAGGTCCCCCGGTGCATGCGCCAGTGGACGGGGTTTCATTTTCTGCACGAAGTCCTGGCATATTTTCCTTTTACAGGTAAAACCTAAGCGAAGAAGTCTCCTGTTACAGGAATAGAGCGAGGGTCCGGAGGGATCGGCATGGAACCCTGGCTGGCGGCCCTGGCCCTGGGGGGGCTGATCGCCCTCCTCTACATACCGGTGCGTTTCACGATCTTCTACCGCTGGCACGAAGGACAGGTCGAAGCCGAGGTAAAGCTAGGTGTTTTCAAGGGATGGCCTGGTTTCCGCTGGCTGATGCTGGTGGAACAGGCGGTGGACGAGCCTCCCGCCCCCGACTTCCACGGTTCCCCGGTGGAACGCTGGAAGGTTTTCAGGGCCCGGGCCGGAAAGGCCGGACGGCTGTACCGGAGAGAAAAGGGACTCATCGACTACTACCTGACCCGGCTTCGATTCCTGGAACTTTCCTGGCGTACCGAGGTAGGTTTCACGGATGCGGCGGTGACGGCCTGGGCCGCCGGTGTCCTCTGGACGGCTAAAGGCACGGCGCTTGCCGTTCTCCAGAACAAGGCATCCTTGCGCGGGGTCACTCCCAGGATCGCGGTCGTTCCCAACTACCGCCGAAACATGATGGATTCGGAATTTCGTAGTATATTCCAGCTTTCCACGGGTCACATTATCATCGGCACTATAAGATACCGGCATCGGCGAGCCGCAGGGGCGAGGTGAAGATATTGGAAGAGCATCCCATCAGAGGTTTGATGAAAACCGCAATGGAGAGCATCAAGGAAATGGTGGACGTGAACACCATCGTCGGGGAACCGGTGGAGACCCCCGATGGTTCGGTGATCATCCCCATCTCGAGGGTCAGCTTTGGTTTTGCTGCCGGCGGCAGCGAGTTTGAAACCAAGAACGGCAACGGGGGAGCCCGGAACGCGACGGAGAGCCGTACCGAGCTTCCTTTCGGCGGCGGCAGCGGCGCGGGTGTGACGGTACAGCCGGCCGCTTTCCTGGTCGTGGGAAACGGTCAGATCCGGCTGCTGCCCATCGATCGGGGAATGACCCTGGATCGGGTGCTGGAGGCTGCGCCCAAGCTGATGGAGCAGGCCCAGCATTTTCTCTTTCGGGAGGATCGTCCAGCCCGCACCCGGAGGTTTGAACGGGTGGAAAGGGTGGAGGAACCCCGCCGGACGAGAGAAAAGGAGTACGAGCGGGAGCCTGAAGGCGCCTACGAAGATTAGCCCCGACCTTGGATAACCGCCTCCGGCTCCCCTTTTGAAGCGCCGCCCCGGCCCTGTCCGGGGCGGTTTTATTCAACCCTTCCTTTTCATATGGTTTCTTGGAAAGCGAAAGGAAGGGGGCCGGATCTTGATCAACACCATCTGGTTGATCTTCTTCCTGGCCGGATTTGCCGCCGCGGCGATCAGCGGGCGGGTGGACGTGATCACCACGTCGACCCTGAAGGCTTCCGAAAAAGCCGTCACCATCGCCATCGGGATGATCAGCGTCATCGCTTTCTGGCTCGGACTGATGCGCCTGATGGAAAAATCAGGGCTCACTTTGGTGCTGGCGCGGGTTCTTCGCCCGGTGGTCCGGCTTCTTTTCCGGGAGATACCTCCCAACCATCCGGCCAACGGAGCCATCGTGCTCAACTTGAGCGCCAACCTGCTGGGGCTTGGAAACGCGGCTACTCCGCTGGGTTTGAAAGCGATGCAGCACCTGCAGGATCTCAACCGTGAACCCGGTCGGGCCTCACCTTCCATGTGCACCCTGCTGGCCCTCAACACCTCCAGTTTGACCATTGTCCCGACCACGGTCCTCGCTCTCCGGGCGGCCAGCGGGGCCCTCGACCCCGCGGACATCGTCGGCACAACCCTGGTGGCCACGGCCGCGTCGACCTTGATCGCCGTGCTCTGCGACCGGGTGGCCCGCTATCTCTCCTTCAGGCGGCCGGGACGATGATCGAACTTGTCCAGTCGGTCTCACGCTGGATCCTTCCCGTCCTGATCGTCTTTGTACCCGTTTTCGCCGCCGCGCGGGGGGTCCGGGTCTTCGAGGCCTTCGTCGAGGGGGCCGGTGAAGGTTTTGAAGTGGCTGTGAAGATCTTGCCCTACATGGTGGCGATGCTGGTGGCCGTCACCCTCTTCCAGGACTCGGGGGCGATGGACATGTTGCTGAGGGGCGTGGCGCCAATCTTCAAGGCCCTGGGAATCCCCTCCGAGATCCTGCCCATGGCCCTCGTCAGGCCTCTGTCCGGCAGCGGGTCTTTGGCGATCAGCGCCAGCCTGATGGAGGCGTACGGCCCCGATTCTTTGATCGGCCGGATGGCCTCCACCATTCAGGGCAGCACCGACACCACTTTTTTCATCATCACCGTTTACTTCGGATCGGTGGGGGTACGGGATGCCCGGTATTCGCTGCCGGTCGGGTTGATCGCCGATCTGGCCGGCTTTATCGCTGCGGTATGGATCACCCAGGCCGTGTTCGGTGCGTGACCAGGAGGCGGTTTGAAAGAAGGATTTCGTTCCGTTGATGACCAATCCCCGAATGACCTTTTCCCACGATCATCGCTTTAATCCCATCGAAATTCGTAGGCAGGCGGGCAGACTTAAAAGGACTGCCGGAGAGGTCATAGGGGGGTCTATCCAGGTGCAAATCGCTCGCAGTAAAACCGCCGCGGCAACGACCGCGCCAATCCGGCGATGGAGCGTCTTCATTGCCGGAGTTCTCGTGATCTTGGCGGTCGGCGGGTCAAGGATGGGTTACAGCGTCTTCATCGAGCCGCTGGCGAGTCACTTCGGCTGGAATCGAGCCGCCGCGGCTCTTCCTTATTCCTTGATGGTCCTGGGTTGGGGGTTCAGCCAGCCGATCATGGGGCGGCTGATCGATTTCTATGGTCCAAAGAAAATAATCTTCATCTCCTCGATGCTTGGCGCCGTCGCTCTGTTCGTCGCCGCCACCGTCACCCAGCTCTGGCAGCTCTCCCTGGTCTTTGTCCTGTTGCTGGGCGTTTCCACGGCGGGGAGCACCACCACCGCCTTCAACATGCTCCTGGCCCCCTACTTCAGCGACCGCCAGCGGGCCAAGGTTTTCGCCACCAACCTGGCCACCGTACCCGGGAGTGTCCTCCTCTTCGCACCCATGGCCTTCGCCATCATCACCAGGTGGGGATGGCGGCAGGCTTTCCTCGCCCTGGGGCTGATGGTCGTGCTCTGCCTTCCCGTGATCCTGGCCTTCCTGCGCGATCATCCTGAAACCAAGGCCCGGGTGCAGGAGCAGGCCGGGAAAAAAATGCACCTGGGTGTCTTCCTCCGGCAGATGGTGGCGGATGCTCACCAGAGCCTCAGTTTCCGCCCCTTCCGGTACATTTTCCTGGCCTATTTCTCATGCGGTTTCGCCTCCTTCTTCTTCCTTGGCCACATCGCCGCCTTGACGACCTCTGTCGGCTTCACCCCGGCCCAGGGGGCCACCGCCGCCGCCTTGAGCGGGGTGGTGGGAGCGGCGGGGGCCTTCATCTTCGGCGCCCTGGCCGACCGCTATTACCGGGCCAACATCCTGAGCCTGACCTACCTCTCGCGGGCCCTGGGCTTTCTGCTGCTGGCCAACTTCACCACGGATAACATCTCCGTCTTCTACCTGCTGATCCTCGTCGCCGGCCTGCCGATCTACGGCGGGGGGGCGATCACCAACACCATGGTCTACGAGATGTTCCGGGACCGTGGGGCCGGAATGCTGATGGGGCTTGTTTTCACCATGCACCAGATCGGCGGTTTTATCGGGGTTTTCGCGGGGGGACTGTTTTTCGATCTCTTCGGTGGATACGGTCTGATCCTGTGGCTGACCTCCGCTGTGCTGATCGTCTCCACCATCCTGTCTTACCGGGCCGGCCGGATGTTGCGGACGGTGGGAGGGAGAGCCGCCTGACCGCGGAACCCGCACCGCCGCGACTGCGTCTCCGGCAGAGCGACCAATTGATCACGGACAATTGACCAAACACAGAGCCGTCTTCGGGTCGGCCTCAGGGGGAGCGAGCATGCCTGCATTGGTTGCCGGTGATCGACCTGACTTTATAGTTGTCGATCAACTCCGCAAGGCCTACGGCCCGGTCACGGCCGTGAACGGGATCAGTTTCAGGGTCGGCCGGGGAGAGGTCTTCGGTCTCCTGGGCCCCAACGGCGCCGGTAAGACCACCACCCTGGAAATTATGGAAGGATTGCGGCGGGCCGATTCGGGGCGAGCCAGCGTGGACGGCGTGGATGCCGCGACCCATTCCCGGCAGGTCCGCGCCATGATCGGGGTGCAGCTTCAGCAGGCCGGGTTTTTTGAAAAGCTTACTGTCAGGGAAACCCTCCACCTGTTCGCGTCTTTCTTCCGTCGCGCCCTCTCTCCGGACCTTCTGCTGAAACGCTTTCAGCTTGAGGATAAGGCGGGTGCCAGGGTGGAGACCATCTCAGGCGGACAAAAGCAGCGTCTGTCCCTGGCTCTGGCCCTGCTCAACGATCCGGTGGTGGTATTCCTCGATGAGCCGACCACCGGTCTTGATCCCCAGGCCAGAAGGGATCTCTGGGCGGCCATCAGCGGCCTCCGGGGAGAGGGGAAGACGGTGATCCTGACCACCCACTACATGGAGGAGGCCGAGCAGCTCTGCGATCGGGTGGCGATCATGGATCACGGGGTGATCCTGGCGATGGATACCCCGCGAACCCTGATCGACAAGTACGCCCCGGGTGCGTCCCTTTTCCTGAAGCAGGAACCGGAAGCTCAGAAGGATGCGGAAAGATTATTGAAGGAGCTCCGGCTCGCCGGGGTGGAAAAACTGGAACTGGAAAAGGAAGGGGTCACCCTGCTGACGCGGAATCCCAGGGACACCCTGGCGGCCCTTTTCGACCCCGCCCGCAGCGGCGGATTTTCCTTTTCCGGCCTGGATCTTCGGGCGGGCAACCTGGAGGATGTCTTTTTGAACTTGACGGGAAGGCGTCTCAGGGACTAGCTGGATCACGCAGGAGAAGGTGGGGATTGGGCCTTGCGGGCCTTCTGGCAACTGGCTCTGTACGGGGTGAGGATGTATCTCCGGGACCGGGAAGCGGTCTTCTGGGGTCTTTTCTTCCCCGTGATGCTGATGGGGCTGATCGGCGTCGTCTTCGGCGGTAATGAGGATGTCAACTTCACGGTCTCCCTGGTGGACGAATCCAGGGGCCACCCGGCGGCCCAGGGCATTAGGGCCGGTCTGGAGAAGGTACCGGTTTTCAAGGTCACCCCCGAGCCCCGCGAAGAGGCTTTGCAGGCTCTTAAAAAGGGTGATCGCAGCCTGGTGCTCATTTTACCCGCGGCTCCGACCCCGCCGGCCGGTGCCGGGAAAGCGGCGACTTACACGCTCACCGCCTACTTCGACGATTCGCGGCCGCAGATCTCCCAGGCCGCCCTTTCCATCGTGGAAAAGATCGTCGGCACAGCCAACCTGTCCTTGAGCGGCGCGCCCCCGGTCTTCGCCCTGACGGCCCATGGTGTGAGCACCCAGAACCTATCCATGTTCGACTTCCTGCTCCCGGGGATCATGGCCATGACCCTGATGCAGACCGGATTGCTGGGGGTAAGCTGGGTGGTCGCGTCCTACCGGGAAAAGCTGGTTTTGAAACGGGTGCTGTCGACCCCGCTGCGCGCATCCTCCTTTATGGGCGGCTTGGTGGCTCGTTTCACCCTGGTGAACCTGCTCCAGGTGGCGATCATCTTCATCCTGGGCACGAGCATTTTCAAGGCCCGGGTGGTGGGCAGCCTGCCGGTTCTGGCCCTGCTTTCGATCATCGGATCTCTTTCTTTCTTGGCCATGGGTTTTGCAGTCTCCACCTTTTCCCGGACCCCCGAGGCGGCCAATCTCCTGGGAAGCGTCATCAATTTCCCGATGATGTTTCTCTCCGGCACCTTTTGGCCCCGGGAAATGATCCCGGCAGCCGTTCAGCCGCTGATCAACGCCCTCCCGCTGACTCCCCTGGTGGAGGCCATGCGAGGGGTCGGGGCCTCCGGCGATCCTCTGAGCGACCACGTTGGCGGCATCCTGTACCTGGCCGCATGGGGGGCGATTGCCTTCCTCTTTTCCCTTCGCTATTTCCGCTGGGAGAAGTGACGATGGGCCTGATCCACCGCCTGGAGCGGCGGCCGGATCCCAAGGCGGTGATGGAGGCCTGGATCGATTCCCCCTATGCCTTCATCCTCGATGGGGACGGAGACTTCGGAAGGCTTTCCAGGTATACTTTCGCCGGCGCGGATCCGTTCCTGGTGCTGAAAACGTATGGAGATTCAGTGGAAATCAGGCATCCGGACGGATCGGTCCGGCGCGTGCAAGGAAATCCCTGGGAGACCCTGGACACCTTGACGGCTAAATATCGGGCCGCTCCCATTCCCGGCCTTCCTCCCTTAGCGGCGGGTGGGGCCGTCGGCTACCTGGCTTACGATCTGTACCCGTTTTGCCAACCGGCCCCCATGTTGACCTCCCCGGAGCCCTTCCTTTCACCGCCGGACTGTTACCTGGGTTTCTACGACGTGGTGCTGGCGTGGGATCACCTGGACGGATCGGCCCGGCTCTTCTCCAGCGGTTTCACGGCAGCGGGTGACGGGGGCGAGGAACGGGCCCGGAGACGGCTCGATGAATTCCTGAGGGCCTTGGAAAGGGGCGGCCCCCCCTGCGGCGGATGGGAAGATGAAGCCGGGGTCGTAACGCCCTTCGCCCGCCGGGGGCTCGTTTCCAACTTCACCCGTCCGGCCTACCTCGAAGCGGTGAAAAAGGTGAAGGAATACATCGCGGCTGGAGAGGTCTACCAGGTCAACCTTTCACAGCGCTTCACCGCCCCTCTGACCGGGTCGTCTTTCGATCTGTACCGGCGCCTGCGGTCCATCAGCCCCGCCCCCTTTTCAGCCTTCCTGCGGT
>JACPQU010000163.1 GCA_016190305.1 Bacillota bacterium | reverse complement strand
CGAGATGGACGATCAGAAGATTGGCTCTAATCCGGGCAACCCGCAGGACAGCGGGGGCGAGAGCGAGGGCGAGGGCTTAAACGAAGAAAGGGATCCCCACGGGCCCGCTCCGGGCGATGGCGGACTGCCGTCTTGGAAGCGCTGGGCGATCATCGGCGCCGTCGCGGCGGCCCTGCTCGCGGTGCTGCTGGTCTCCAGGGTTCGAACAGGAGAGGACTGGGTCGAGAAGGAGGGTTCCTACCCCCCGGGAGTGGGATCTGATGCCCCCGACTTCAGCCTGCAGATCCTGGACGGGAGGCGGGTGAAGCTCTCCGACTACCAGGGCAGGGTGGTCGCCATAAATTTCTGGGCCACCTGGTGCCCCCCCTGCCGGGAGGAGATGCCCGGGATGCAGAAGGTCTACGAGCGGAACAAGGACAAGGGATTCGTCATCCTGGCGCTGGATTTGAAGGAGCCTGACAAGCTCGTGCGGGATTTCCGGAATGAACTGGGTCTGACCTTTCCCATCCTGATGGATCGCCAGGGGATCGTGTTGAACCGGTACGGGGTCAGCGCCATTCCGACAACCTTCTTCATCGATCGCAAGGGTCAGATCCGGAAAGCCGTGGGCTCCTTCATGCCGGAAGAAGAGTGGGAGGAAATCGCAACCACCTACCTGCTGGAAAATAAATAAGCAGGGAAGGTAGATTCAGGTCAATAGGGCGGCTCGGCAAAACTCAGCGCTCTGGAGACGGGCCCTTGGGGGCAGCGGAGGTCACAGGGGCGGACATCAGTTGAAGGCCAGAATCCCCAGCCCGGAAAGCGCCAGGGAACCCACGTAGAAAAGGATCATGCCCAGGAGGACCATCAGGGCGGCCCCGCGATCCCGGCTGCGGGCGACCTCGGGCAGGAGGTCGCTGGCGGCCACGTAGAGGAAGATCCCCCCCGAGAGGGCCAGGAGCGACCTGGCCAACCCACCTTCAGCCAGGCCGGTCAAGGATACCAGGATGGTGCCCGCCACCGTGGATACGCCCAGCGCCGCCGATCCCGCCAGTGCCGCGGTCCTGCCGTAGCCATCCCGCAGCAGGAGAGACGCCGCCGTCAACCCGTCCGGAATCTTGTGCAACAGGACCGCCGCGAAGACCAGCCAGCCGATCCTCTTCCCCACCTCAAACCCGGCCGCGATCGAAACACCGTCGAAAAAAGTGTGCAGGAGCATTGCCAGGAGGGCCACCCCGGCCGTAGAAGCGGACCGGCCATGGACAGGCGGTTGGTCCCCCTCTCCGGGTTCACTCCGCATGTTCTGATCGGGGTCAGGGTGAATGTGAGGATGAGGGTAAGAGTGCTGGTGAAAATCCCCCGCCACCCCCACGTGCAGGAAGTAGACCAGGGCAAATCCCGCCAGGATGAAGATGGAGTTTCCGGGAGCGTCTTCCAGCCCTTCCGGGATCAGGTCGATCACCGCCACCGCGACCAGGAACCCGGCACTCAGGGCAACCAGGTTCTTGAGCCCTCCACCGGGCTCCCGGCGGAGGGCCACCACTCCCCCCCCGACGAGGTTGGCGGCACCTGCGATCAAGGCCGCCACCAACGCCGCTGCCCATGCTCCCTCCAACCCCGCATACCTCCCGACCAACCAGCCTGCCGAACCAACCGTACCGGCTTTTTCGAGCCCGCCCCACCCGGTTCGCCCGCTGGACCCGCCCGGCCTCCGACGATGTCCGGAATACCGCGGCCGGAAGACCTGGTCTCACACCCTGCCGTCGCCGTCATTATCTCCCAAGACAGGAAAAGGCAGTCAATGGGTGACGGCAACCGGCCAAGTGCGGCGACCTGCGGGATGGTGCGGACCGGAAAGTTCTTTTCCGGAAAGATCTTCTAATGGAGTTTACCCCAGAATGGGGAAGTGGTCAAAAAACAGCCGGGGCGGACCCAGCACGACGGATGCAGGCGGTGACGAAGATGGCGCTGTCACGACGGCCGGCTGCCGTCACAGGTCGGTACCGCCTGAGGAAACTGAAAGAGGGCCCCGGGGGGGAACGGCTCCCGCGCCCCCCCGGGCCTTACTCCGACGATTTAACTATTTCCTTACTTCTTCCAGCCGATGTCCTTAACGAGGATCATCTGGTCCTGTCGCGGATCCCAGTTCAGATCCACGTTCGTGCCGTAGATGTCGGTCAGGTTGAGCAGGAAGATCCACGGGGGATCGTCGCAGATCCGCTCCCAGAGCTTCCAGTAGGTCTGGTTCCGCTTGTTGATATCCATCTCCACCCGATTGTCCTTGATGGCCTGGTCGAGGTCGGGGATATTCTTGAGGTAGGTGCTGCTCCGCCCGGTGGAGGCGATGTTCCCGCTGAAGGGTAGATCGGCGTCGCCGATGTCGTTGCTATAGGCCACGAAGATCATATCGGCCGGTTCCTTGGTCATGAAGTAGGTATCGAGCCACTTGCTGAACTCGATGATGCTGACCTTGACCTTAAATCCGGCGTCATTGAGCATAGCCCCGACCGCCTCGACCAACTCGGCGTCCTTCAACCAGCGGCCCCGCTCGCCGATCAGTTCAAGCTGCTGCCCCTTGTACCCGGCGTCTTTCAATAGTTGCTTCGACTTCTCCGGATCAAACGGATAGGGCCTGAGGGTTGGGTTGGCCCACGGATACTCCAGCTTCGCCTGCTGGCACGGGCTCACCTTGGCGAAACCGCCGTAAAGGGTGTCGCGGAGGGTATCTTTGTCCACCGCGTAGTTCATAGCCTGCCGCACCCGCTTATCCTTCAAGGCCGGTTTTTCCGCGCCGATCCTGATCATGGGGAACTCCAGCCCGCTGATGCTCTTGACCGCCGGAAGCTGGGCTACGTATTCAGGCAGCATATTCGTGGCGATGTGGATCTCCCCGTTGCGAAGGGCGAGCAGCCTGGTGGCGTCTTCCTTGACGAACTTGATCTGGACCTTTCCGACGGCCGGCTTCTCTCCCCAGTAGCCGTCGAAACGCTCCAGGTTGATCTGGCTGCCCCGGTTCCAATCCACGAACTTGTAAGGACCGGTTCCGACGGGCTTGTCGACGACGTCCTTCCCCACCGCCTGGACATGCTTGGGCGCGACGATGGGCAGCCAGGCGAGCCTCGCTGGCAGGATGGGATCCTTGCCGTCAGTGATGATATCCACCACCAGGTTGCCCTCGGCCTTCGCGGACTTCACTGTCTTGAGCAGGGTCATGAGACCCGACTCGTAGGCCGGATCGACGATCCGCTGGACGCTGAAGACCACCGCGTCAGCGTTGAAAGGCTCCCCGTTGTGGAACTTGACCCCTTCCCGGAGATAGAAACGCCAGGTGTTCTCGCCGGTGTTCTCCCAGCGCGTCGCCAGCAGGGGTTTCACATCGTAGCTGTTGGCGGGTTGCTGGACCAGGGTCTCAAAGATGTTCCCCGTCGCGTACCGCATCGTTCCATCGTTCAGCGACTGGGGATCCAGGTTGTTGGGTTCGGCGCCGATGCCGATGACCACGGGCTTATCGACGACCTTAGGCTCTTCTTTCTTGGGTTCTTCCTTTTTAGGCTCCTCTTTCTTGGGTTCTTCTTTCTTCGGCGCCTCAGAAGCGGCCTTTGGCGCCTCCGTCTTCGGGGCTTCCTTGGGTTTACAGGAAACGGCGAGTGAAAGCGCCAACACCAGTGATACAAACAAGATCAGCAGCTTCTTGCTCATCCTTGTCCCCCCTGTTCCTTGTCTTGATGAGTTTCCATATTTGAACGGTTTCAATCTAGAATTCCAACCCAACCGGCGACACCGGTATCCAGCCTCCGGAGGGTCCGCCACGGACCCGATCGTGATGAATTGAACACCGGCACCTCCCCTGATCCGCTGTCTCGAATCCGGTGCCTCCAGTTCGTGGCAGCGTTGGGTTAGCCACAGTCTCCAAACCTGTTGAAAACAGGCCAGGAGCAACAAATAGATCATCCCTAAACAAAAAGTTATGCAAGAATTGTGCCGCTTCTACGTTGACTGGATCAGCACAACTCCTTAAGATAGTAAAGCCCGCCTCCAGCCTGGTACGGGGCGGGCCTCAGAGTGATCATTGCCTTAAGTTTGGGTTTCCTTTACGGATATGGGTCGTGCCCTATTCTGGGCTACTCCACGGTCACGCTTTTGGCCAGGTTGCGCGGGTGATCAACGTCGCAGCCCCTCGCCACGGCGGCGTAGTACGCCAGCAATTGCAGCGGGATGGTGGAAAGAACCGGAGCCAGGATCTCCGGCACCCGGGGAATCCGGATGATCTCCTCCGCGGCGATCTCCATGCCGGTATTCTGCCCGGCCTTGCCGCCGTTTTTCGACGTGGCGATCTCCGGGCCAGCTTCCCCTTCTGCGAGGTCTTCCTGCACCACGGCGATGATGATCCCGCCCCGGGCCCGGACCTCCTGGATGTTGCTTTGCATCTTCGGAAAGAGGGAATTCTGGGTGGCCAGAGCGATGACCGGGATCCCCGGTTCGATGAGGGCCAGGGTCCCGTGCTTGAGCTCACCGGCGGCATAGGCCTGCGCGTTGATATACGAGATCTCCTTCATCTTCAAGGCCCCTTCGTAAGCCACCGCGGCGTCCAGGCCCCGGCCGATGAAGAAGGCTTCGGGGCGGGTGAGGCGGCGCCGGACGATCCCCTCCAGGATCCCGGCCCCGGCCAGAACCCGGGCGGCCAGATCCGGGAGCAGGCGGAGG
>JACPQU010000162.1 GCA_016190305.1 Bacillota bacterium | reverse complement strand
TCGAGGGTCTGGCGGGGGAGGACGGCCGGCTGGATCCGCTTCAGGCGGCCTTCATCGAGCAGGGCGCGGTCCAGTGCGGGTTCTGCACCCCGGGAATGGTGCTCTCCGCCAAGGCGCTCCTGGCCCGGAACCCCCGCCCCAGCCCGGAGGAAATCCGCAGGGGCGTCGCGGGCAATATCTGCCGGTGCACCGGCTACTTGAAGATCTTCAAGGCCGTCTCAGCCGCGGCTGAAGATGGGGCCTGTCCTTGAACGCAGGAGACAAGACGGAGACCGGACCGCGGAGAGGATGAGCAGCCTGATGAAAGCAGCGCCGGCTGGGGGACACGGCTTCAAGGTGATCGGGAGTTCCGTCCGCCGCCTCGACGCCGCCTCCAAGGTCACGGGGAAAGCGGAGTACGTTCCCGACCTCCAACTACCGGGTACCCTCACGGGGAAGGTCCTCCGCAGCCCGTATCCCCACGCCCGCATCCTCGCCGTCGATACCGCCGGTGCCCGGAAGGTGCCGGGCGTCAAGGCCGTGATCACCGCCGCCGACGTTCCCGCCGGCAGGCACCTGGGCCAGAACATCCTGGCGGTGGACAAGGCCCGCTTCATCGGGGACGAGATCGCCGCCGTGGCCGCCGTCTCCGAGGATGCGGCCGAAGAGGCCGTCCGGGCGATCCGGGTGGAATGGGAGCCTCTCCCGGCGATCCTATCCATCGATCAAGCCCTGGAGGAAGGCGCCCCGGAGATCCATGCCGGGCAAAAAAACAACATCGCCGAGGCCTTCGACATCACCAGGGGAGACATCCAGGAGGGATTCAGGGAGGCTCATGCCGTTTGCGAGGACGAGTTCGAGACCCAGGAAGTGATTCACTGCGCCCTGGGGAGGCATGCCTGCCTGGCATCCCCCGATCCCTCCGGAAGGCTCACGGTCTGGACCCCGGACAAGAGCCCCTTCCTGGCCCGTTCGGCCTTGAGCCGGCTTCTGCAGATTCCGGCCGGCATGATCCGGGTGATCCAGCCGGCGGTGGGCGGCGGGTTCGGCGGCAACCGCTTCCTTCCCCTTTACGCGATCTGCGGAGCCCTGGCCCTCAAAGCCGGGCGTCCGGTGAAGCTGGTCAACACCCGCGAGGAAGAGTCCACGGCGACCCGTCCCAGGCTTCCGGTGCGCATCCGGCTGCGGATGGGGGTCCGGCGGGACGGGGCAATCACCGCGAAGCGGGCCGAAGTGATCGGGGACTGCGGCGCCTACCTCGGACTCAATCCATCCATCCTGGAAGTGGCCGCCTGCCGGGTGGATTCGCTATATCGAATCCGCAACCTGGAAACGAAAGCGAGCCTGGTTTACACCAACACCACCCCCAAGGGGGCTTTCCGGGGATTCGGAAACCCCCAGGGGACTTTCCCGGTGGAGACCATCCTTGACGCCCTGGCGGAGGAGATCGGAATGGATCCGGTGGAGCTTCGCCTCCGGAACGCCGTCCAGGCCGGGGACGTCACCGCCCACGGCTGGAAGATCAGCGGCCCGGGCCTTACAGAGTGCCTCAAGAAGGCATCGGCAGCCGTCGGCTGGGAGTCGAAGCGGAGGCCCCGGGAGGCCGCCCCCTCGCCGGTGGAGAGGGGAGTGGGGATCGGCTGCGCCATCCACGTCAGCGGGAACCGGGTGATGGGAGATTTCGACGGTTCGACGGCGATCATCCAGCTTCACGAGGACGGCCGGGCCGCGGTGATCACCGGCGAGGGCGAGGTGGGCCAGGGGTCCAGCACGACCTTTGCCCAGATCACGGCGGAGACCATCGGGATCCCGGTCTCATCCGTCCACGTTCCGGACGTGGATACGGACTATTCGCCATACGGAATGGGGGCCTTCGCGGATCGGCTTACGGTTATCGCGGGCAACGCGGTCAGGCTGGCCGCCGAGGAGGTCCGGAAGCAACTTTTCGATGTGGCGGCAGAGATGTTTGAAGCCCGGGTGGATGAACTGGAACGGGACGAAGAGGGGAGCTTTTACGTACGGGGGCACCCCACCCGCAGGTTGACGGTGGCCCAGGTCGCGGGGAAAGCCTTCAAGATGCGGAACCGGGGAGCCCTGATCGGAAAGGCCACCTTCGATCCGGACACGGTGATAGTGGATCCGGCGACCAAGTACGGGAACATTTCCCCAGACTACTCCTTCGCCGTCTACGCCGTGGACCTGGAGGTGCACCGGCGGACGGGAAGGGTGCGGATCAACAAGGTGGTGGTCGTCCACGACGCGGGCACCCCCCTCAACCCGGTGAACGCCGCCGGCCAGATCGAGGGTACGGCCGGCCAGGGGCTCGGGTTCGCCCTGGGCGAGGTCATCCTGAGGGAGAACGGACAGGTGCTGAACCCCGGCTTCCTTTCCTATGCGGTCCCGACGGCGCTGGACATGCCGGACGTGGAATCCCTCTTCACGGACACCTACGAGGACGGCGGGCCCTTCGGCGCCAAGGGGCTCGGAGAGACGGGAATGGCCGCTGTGGCCCCGGCGGTGATCAACGCCGTTTATAACGCCGTGGGAGTGCGGATCAACAAGCTTCCGGCGAGCCGGGAGCGCTTATGGCAGCTTCTTCAGCGACCAGGCGGCCGGAGAAGCAGCCGGAAGGTTACCAATATTTCCGGGAGGGAATCCCTTGGCTAAAGTAGCGATCATCGGGGGCGGGTGGGCCGGATGCGGAGCGGCGGTCGCGGCCGCTAAGATGGGCGTGGAGACCGTCCTGCTGGAGAGGATCGATCACCTCCTGGGCGCGGGCTACATGGCCGGACATACCGCGGGTAACGGAAAGTACACGGCCATGCTGGAAGGCATCGCCCTCGGCGGGGGGGACCTGTTCGAGGCCGAAGAGAAGGCCGTCAAGTTCCAGCCGTCCGGGGTGCCCGCCACCGAGAACGGCTTTCTGTGCGACGTTTTCCGGATGGAGCGGAACGTGGCCGATCTCCTGGAGCGGTTGGGGGTGGAGGTGATCCTGGAGACCCGGATCACCGATGTCTCCATGCGGGGGGAGAGGGTCACCGCCGTCAAGACCTCCCGGGGGGAGGTCGTGGCCGCCGATGCCTTCGTCGACGCCACCGGGTCCGCCGGTCCCGAGGGTGCTTGCGTCAAGTACGGATACGGATGCGTGATGTGCCTTTTCAAGTGTCCCGCTTACGGCGGCCGGGTGAGCATCACCGAGAAGGCCGGGGTGCAGGAGGGGATGGCCAGGAGGAAGGACGGAGGCCACGGGGCGATCAGCAACGCGGTGGCCTTCATCCGGGAGTCCGTGGACGCAGAGTTCCTGAAGAACTATGAACGGAAGGGATGCGTCCTGATCTCCGCTCCCCCGGAACTCGGAGACCCGGAGCTTTTCCGAAAGATCCGCACCCAGGAGTTCTTCGATTCCGCCGATTACAACGATTCCGTAGTCAGCGTGGACATCGGCGTGATCAAATTCATGTCGCGCCCCTGGGTCAACCTCCCGGTGCTACGCCGGATCGAAGGCTTCGAGAACGCGGCCCTGTTCGATCCCGCCGCCGGCGGCAAGGGGAACGCCGTAAGATTCCTCGCCACGGCCCCATGGGAGCTGACCCTGCAGGTGCAGGAACGGCCCAACCTCTTCTGCTGCGGGGAGAAGCTGGGGTTTGTGGGCACCACCGACGCGGCGGTCACCGGTCTCCTGGCCGGGCACAACGCGGCCCGGGCCGCCCTGGGGATACCCCTGCTCACCATGCCCCGGTCCACCTTCATCGGGGAGGGGCTGGCTTGGGTGCAGGAGCAACTGCGCACTGAGAAAGGCTGGTATGAGAAGTACTCGTACCTCGGAACCGGAGGGCTGGGCCCGCACCTCAAGGGCCTGGGCCTTTACACCACGGACCAGGCGGCGGCGGAGACCCGGATCGCCGGGGCCGGCCTCGCCGGAGTGCTGACCGGAGGCGTTTGACGTCCCCCGGTTTGCAGTCGCACTTTTTCAATCGCCATTTTAGGTCGCCTTTCACTAACCATCATTCGCAGCCCATTCACACCACCGATTGCCGCAGCCCGAATTTACAAACATTCGAGAAAGCCCTGGGGAGGGAAGTCGATGCCTGTCCCTCAGAAACAGATCGTCGATCAGGCCTTTGCCTTCAACCGTACAGCGTCCCTGCAGCCATTGTTCTTGAAATCCGCCTCCATTTTTATCGTGCTGATTATTTGGGAAACAGCGGGGCGGATCAGCAATAGCATGAGCCTCCCGACCTTCCTGGACACCGCCGTCGCCTTCTACCGCCTGGTGCTCAGCGGCCGGCTTCCTCTGGCCCTGCTGCACAGCAGTTCATCCATGATAGTGGGCCTCCTGCTGGCCCTCGTGGTGGGCAACGTGTTGGGGCTGCTGATCGGCTGGTCGCGCCTGATTGAGCGGTGCCTGACCGTGTACCTGACCATCATGCTGGCCATTCCGATGATGGCCATGATCCCGGTATTCATCGTGATCTTCGGCCTGGGCCTTGGCTCCCGGATCGCGGTGGTCTTCGTGTTCGCCGTGCCGATCATCATCATCAATGTGGCCACGGGGGTCCGCACGGTGGATCGCAACCTGGTGCTGATGGCTGATTCTTTCGGAGCGACACGGTTACAGTTGCTGAAAAATATTCTCCTGCCCGGCGCTTCCCCGGCCATCCTGGCCGCGGTCCGCCTGGGGATCGGCAGGGCCATCGTGGGGATGATCGCCGCCGAAATGCTGGTGGTGGCGGTGGGCTTCGGTTCCCTTCTCCTTGAGTTCGGCGCCACCATGAAGCCCCAGAACTCCTTCGCCGTGCTCCTAACGGTGATCGGGGTTTCGGTGGCCGTCATGGCCCTGGCCCAAAGGGTCGAAAAACGCCTCACGCCTTGGGCCCGGCTCAAGCTGAGGGACTATTGATGGGCGACTCCAACATTCCGGCGGGGCGGTGTTGACCATGGCAGAAATGAACGTCACAGCGGCGGGGACCCGGAACAGGTACCTGACCCACTACGTGCCGCCCGTGCTCTCCCTGCTGCTTGGCCTGGTCGTCTGGGAGATCGTCGGCCGCCTCAGGTTTTCCGACATCGTGGCGCCGTTGACCGACACCATGGTGGCCTGGTGGAAGCTGATCGGAACCGGGGAATTGCTGGCCAACCTGAAGATCAGCCTGCTCAACTTCGCCATCGGTTTCCTCCTGGCGGTGGTGACGGGGATCGTCCTCGGCGCGCTGATGGGACGTTTCCGGACCGTCCAGCAGCTTTGCGAGCTGTGGATCAACCTGGGGAACTCCGCGCCGATGCTGGCCTTCATCCCCCTGCTGATCATCCTTTTCGGCCTGGGGGACACCACCCGGATCTTCGTGGTTTACACCTTCGCCTTCTGGGTGATCGTGGTCAACACCTTTGTCGGAACCCGTTATATCAACCCTGATCTCATGGAGATGGCCGGATCCTTCGGCGCATCGGAAAGGCAGATGTTCTGGAAGATCATGCTTCCCGGCGCCCTGCCGATGATCATGGCGGGGCTTCAGCTCGGGGTCGGCAGGGCGGTCAAAGGGATGATCAACGGGGAGATGCTGATCACCATCGTCGGCCTGGGAGCCATGATCAGGATCTACGGGGGGGGCTTCAACGGATCCCACCTGTTCGCCGTGGTGATCACCATCGTGGCCGTGGCGATCATCCTATCCGTCTTGATCCAGATTCTCCACCGGCGACTGGCCCACTGGGATCGGTAGCGGGGACGGCCGGCAAGCGATGCGGGGAGGCAGGTGATATCGTCTCCAATGGTGCGGAATCCCGTGAGGAATCCGCACGCGGAGCAGGCTTCAAGACCGGGTAGGATCAGGGTTCTGGAACGATCGATCCGCATCTCACCTCACCGAAGGGAAGTGAAAGAGAGATGGTTAAGGTCAACCGGCAACAAACCCGTGCGCTCCTCGCGTTGGTGCTCATCGTCGCCTTGACGGCCTTCGCGGCCGGAGCCTGCAAGAAGCAGGAAGCCAAGGGAGGGGCCAAGCTGGAGAAGATCATCGTCGGCTACGCCTCCACCCCCGACCTGGGGATGACCCCCTCCTTGCTGGCCTGGGACGAGATCCGCGAGATGGGTTACGAGGTCGTGCCGAAGTTCCTGACCGCCAACGAACTGGTGGGCGAGGCCCTCAACCGGGGGGACATTGATGTGGGCATGTCCGGCGGGGTGCAGTTGTATGCCGCGAACGCCCAGGGGGCCGACTTCAAGGCCTTCTTCCTGGTCCAGGGGAACAAGTTCACCATGATCGGCCGCGGGGACGTTAAGACCTTCAAGGATATGCATGGGAAGAAGTTCGGCCTCCACAGCGCGGGGTCGATTACCAAGTCCATGAGCGACCTGACGCTGGCCCAGAAGGCCCCCGACGTGAAGCCCCAGGTCCTGTTCATCCCCGGTTCGGAGAACCGGGCGGAGGCCATGCTGCGGGGTGAGCTGGACGCCACCGTCTTGGAGTTGGAGGACATCCTCCATATCAACTCGAAACAACCGGGCAACTTCAACGTGATCTCCTCCTTCGCCACCGATCTTTCAGACTTTCTAGCCAGCCCCTTCTTCGCCAAGTCCAAGTTCCTAACCGAGCGGAAACCCGCCGCCAAGGCGATCGTCAAATCGGTGCTGAACACCTACCGGCGGATCGCCGCTGATCCCCAGTGGATGGTCGAGCGGGCGCCTAAGTACGTGCCGGCTTATAACACCGAACTGCTTCCGGAAGCCGTGGGCCTGTACGTCAAGTACAATCTCTGGCCGATCAACGGCGGGCTCGATCTGAAGGCCCAGCAGTTTACCATTGACTTCTACGCTCAGCAAAATCAGATCCCCAAGGACAGCAAGCCGGAGAAGTTCTTCGATCGTTCGATCCTCGACGAGGTCCTGAAGGAGATCGGGACTAAATAGGTAGTTGGAATGAGGGAGTAAGAAGCAGCGAGTAAAGAGCAGTGGCAGGGCCGGCGGACGACTCGGCTCCCGGGCGGAATCCCGGGGGCCGGGCCCGGGCCCAATCCCCGGGTGGCGTGGCTCAAACCGTTCCTGGGGGAGGGAACTTCCGCCTCGTCGAGTGATGGAGGGGGACTTTTGATGGCCAAAGTGGTTGTGGTCGGAGGCGGCTGGGCGGGTTGTGGGGCGGCGGCAGCGGCGGCCAAGCTGGGCATGGAGACCGTCTTGCTGGAGAAGATCGATCACCTGCTGGGAGCCGGCTTCATGGCCGGTTTGACCAGCACCAACGCCAAGTACACGGCAATCAACGAAGTGAAAGCCATGGGAGCACCGGAGATCTTCGAGGCCGACGAAGCGGCCATCCTGTACCGGAACCCCCGGGTGCCTTCAACCGAGAACGGCTACCTGTACGACATCTTCAAATGCGAGCGGAACGTCTTCAACCTCCTGGAGCGGATGGGGGTACGGGTGCTCCTGGAAACCAGGGTGGTGGACGTGGTTGTCCGCGGGAACCGCCTGGAGGCCGTCAAGACCTCCCAGGGGGAGATGATCGCAGGGGACTCTTTCGTCGACGCCACCGGCTCTGCGGGACCTGAAGCGGCCTGTCACAAGTACGGATGGGGCTGCGTGATGTGCGTCTTCAAGTGCCCCGCCTACGGCGGGCGGGTCAGCATCACCGAGAAAGCGGGGGTCAAGGAGGGCATGGCCCGGCGCAGGGACGGCGGTTACGGGGCCGTCAGCAACGCCATCGCCTTCATCCGCGAGTCCATCGACCGTGATTTTCTCGCCAGGTACGCGACGGAGGACGGCTGTGTGCTGATCCCGGCCCCGAAGGAGATCGGGGATCCCGATCTCTTCCGGAAGATCAGGACCCAGCAGTTCTACGATTCGGACGATTTCAACGATCGCATCGTCAGCGTGGACAACGGAACGATCAAGTTCATGTCCCGTCCGTGGGTCAACCTGCCCGTGCTCCGGAGGATGGAAGGATTCGAAAGCGTGGCCCTTTACGATCCGGCCGCCGGCGGGAGGGGCAACGCCGTGCGCTTCCTCGCCACCGCTCCCTGGGAGCCGACCCTCCAGGTGACCGAAAGGCCCAACCTCTTCTGCTGCGGAGAGAAACTCGGGATGGTGGGCACCACCGACGCCACGATCACCGGGATCCTGGCCGGGCACAACGCGGCGCGGGCGACCCTCGGCCTGCCTCTCCTGCGGATGCCGCGCACCACCTTGATTGGGGAGAGCCTGGCCTATGTCCGGGAGAAGCTGCAAAACCCCGAAGGCTGGTACGACAAGTACTCCTTTCTCGGGACCGGGGGGCTCGGAAAGAGGTTAAAAGAATGCGGCCTCTACACCACCGACCTGGCCGTGGTGAAGAGCCGGATCGCCGAAAACAATCTTTCTGGGGTCCTGGGCCGGTTGGAACAGAAGTGAATAAAGATTAATAAGGATTACTGATCTGACGCCCGGAAAGTTCTGATTAATCAGCTTGATCGGCAAGCGCGGATTAATGCCATTGATCAAAAGAGCCCGAACAGGGAGGGGTGCAGCTATGGGTGCCGTCAGGGCTGGAGAACAACCGCTCGGATCCGGATCCGAAAACGGAAGAGTTCCGGTCAAGGCGAAGAAGCCGGCGATCTGCGGGATTTGCCCGGAAGGCTGCTGGATCGAAGCGGAACTCGAGGATGGGCGGCTGGTGGGGGTCGACAGGGTGGCGCACCGGTTCGGAGTGCTCTGCACCCGGGCCATGGCCGCCCCGGAGATCGTCTATTCTCCGGACCGGATCCTGAAACCCTTGATCCGGAAGGAACCCAAAGGTTCCTTCTCCTTCGAGGAAACCACGTGGGACAACGCCATGGAGACGATCACGGCCAAACTGCAGGAGATCAAAGAACGTCACGGGGCCCACACCGTGGCTTCGTACGTGGGGAGGGGCGCCTTCGAGACCGGCTTCGTCGAAACCTACGCGGTACTTGCCGGGCAGCGGGGCGCCGGGGCCAACTTCCTGGCCCCCTTCGGCTCGCCCAATGCCGGTGGTGTCGGCTCCCTGTGTTTCTATTCCTACGGCATCTTCGGGTCGATCCCGACCTTCGGTGTCCCCGCGCGCCTGCTGGCTCCCGACGTAGAGCGCGCCGAGCTTATTCTGGTCTGGGGGGGGAACCCGCCCACCGATTCCCCGACCTGGCTGGCCTCGCGGCTGTTCAAAGCCAAGAAAAAGGGGGCCAGGCTGGTCGTCATCGACCACATGCGCAGCGTCTCGGCCCAGCGGGCGGATGAATGGATCCCCATCCGGTCGGGGACCGACGGGGCCCTGGCCCTGGGGATGCTGCGGGTGATCATCGAGGAAGAACTTTACGATCGGGATTTTGTGGATCACTGGACCATCGGCTTCGCCGAACTGAAGGAGTACGTCGGGCGCTTCACGCCGGAGGAGGTAGAGCGGATCACCTGGATCCCGGCGGAAACGGTGGTCCGGCTGGCCCGGGAGATCGCCGCGGCCAAGGGGACCGCCCTCCGGATGTACACCGGCCTGGAGTACAGCGACAGCGGGGTCCAGAACATCCGTGCCGTCTTCACCCTGATGGCCCTGACCGGGAACCTGGACGCTCCCGGCGGCCTGCTGATCAACACTTCCCCCAAGTCCACCCTGAACAAACCGAAGGTACCCCTGAACACGGAATACAAGCCCATCGGGGCCGATGAGTATCCCCTTTTCTACGCGATGACCGGGGCGGCCCAGTTCGTGGAGGCCCGCAAGGCCATCCTGGAGGAAAAACCATACCCCATCAAGGCCCTGATCATCATCGGCTCCTCGGTCCTGACTTCGTACCCGGATCCGGATCTCTGGCGCAAGGCGTACGAGAAGCTGGAACTCCTGGTGGTGGTGGATCGCTTCCCGACGGCGGACACGCTCTACGCGGACCTGGTACTTCCCTCCACCACCTTTTACGAGGACCGGTCGTACTGGCGCTATCCCGGCGGGCACGTCCGGATCAGGGAACGGGTCATCGAACCCCGGGGGGAGGCCCGCGGCGACATTTTCATCGCCGCGGAAATCGCCCGCCGCCTGGGGTACGGAGAGTACTTCCCCCAGACGGAGGACGAGTTGCTGGAGCGGGCCTTCGGAAAGAAGGAAGGACTCCTCGAGGAGCTCAAGTCCAACCCCATGGGAGTCACCCTGCCTCAGCCCGAGCGGGAGCATTACAAGTACCGCAAGGGTCTGCTGCGGGCCGACGGCAAGCCCGGCTTCGACACTCCTTCGGGAAAGTTCGAGATCACCTCGCAGATGCTCCGGGAATTCGGTTATGAGGCCCTCCCGGTCTACGTCGAACCCAAGGAGGGGCCCCTGGGCTCCCCGGAACTGTACGCCCGCTTTCCGCTGGTGCTCAACACCGGGGCCCGGATCCAGTCCACCTTCCGGACCCAGCACCTGAACATCCCCCGCCTGGTCAAGATGCAACCCCAGGCCCTGGTCCTGATTCATCCCTCGGACGCGGAGCCCCGCGGGATCAAGGACGGGGATCGGGTGATCGTCAGCTCGCCGCGGGGATCGGTTCCGTTCACCGCCCGGGTGACCGACGGGATCATGAATGGATGCGTGGAGGCCAACTACGGGGGCGGCGGCCCGCTGGCCCCCGAGGGATGGCTGGAAGCGATGACCAACATCCTCGTCGACGAACAGAACCGGGATCCCATTTCCGGGTTTCCCATTTATAAGGCCCTGTTGTGCGAGGTCGCCAAGGCCGGGGATTGATGCTTGGGGAATGAAGCCCGGGAATTGAAGCCAAGGATGAGATCCGGAGAGGACGGGCTCTCCGAGGGAGGTGATTGGGGGGTTACGCAGAAAGTGGAAGAACAATCCAGCGGCGGGCCGGAGGCACGGGGCCGCCGTTCAGATTGGCCGGTAACCGGCCGGTTGGGCCGGAAAACGGAAGATCAAAGAAGGGGGTCAAAACTGCCATGGCACGCACGATCATCGACCTCAGCGTCAACATCGATGACAGTTCGCCCAGCGAACCCTGGCCGGCGAAAATTAAGCGGCAAACCCACCGGGAAGCGGCGGAGCACCGGGCATCCTTCTACGGGATCGCTCCGGACGAATTCCCGGACGGGGTGCACCTGATCGTGGAAGAGCTGAACCTGATCACCCACGTGGGGACCCACATCGACGCGCCGTACCATTATGGCCCGCTGAGCGAGGGGAAACCCGCCCGGACCGTGGACATCCTTCCCCTGGAGTGGTTCGTCGCCCCCGGCTTCATCCTTGATGTCACCCACCGGAAGGCCGGGGAGACGGTGACGCACCAGGATCTCGCCGAAGCACTGGCGCGGATCGGATACGAGATCAAACCCCTGGACATCGCCCTGATCCGGACCGATGCCGCCAAATCCTGGGGTAAGAAAGAGTACCAGGAGGCCCATCCCGGTCTGACCAAGGAAGCCGTTTTCTGGCTCCACGACCGCGGGGTCCGGATCATCGGCATCGACGCCTACAGCCTGGACAAGCCGTTCAAGGTGATGGCCGAGGAGATCAAGACTAAGGGTGTGGAGTCCCTCTCCCCGGCCCACCGGGCGGGGCGGGTGAAAGAATACTGCCAGATCGAGAAGCTTTGCAACCTGGACAAGATCCCGAAGTCCCACGGGTTCACGGTCTCCTGCCTGCCGATCAAGATCAGCGGGGCGGGTGGAGCCTGGACCAGGGCCGTCGCGATCATCGACTGATCGACGACTGAACGACCAAGGAAAGCAACACGGGAGAAAAGGGGTCAGGTGAGCTATGCCTTTCCAGGATCTGCGGGAGTACATGGCCTTCCTTGAGACCAGGGGAGAGCTGCTGACGGTGGAGGAAGAGGTCGACCCGGTGTTCGAAATCGCGGCCTACCTCCGCAAGACCTCGGACACCTTCGGGCCGGCCCTCCGCTTCACCAGGGTCAAGGGCCACGGGATGCAGGTGGCGGGCGGGTTTTTCAACACCCGCGACCGGGTGGTCGAAGCGCTCGGTTATACCCGCGAGGACGCCCTCGAGCGTTTTCTGCAGGGGATCCGCAACCCGCTTAAGCCGGTGGAGGTCATGAGGGCTCCCTGCCAGGAACTGGTGTTCCTGGGGGACGAGATCGACCTGACCCGCTTCCCTTTCCCCACCTACTGCCGGGCGGACGGAGGCGCCTTCATCACGATGGCCCTCCAGATCACCCGGGATCCCGAAACCGGTGCAGCGAACGCCTCCATCCACCGCCAGCAGTTGAAGGGGAAAAACCGCCTGGGGCTCTGGGCTTCCGAATACAAGCATCTCATGGTTCATCTCAGCAAGGCCGAGTCCAAGGGGAAGGGGCTGGAAATCGCCGTCGTCCAGGGCATGGAACCGGCGCTGCTCCTGGGATCCCAGGTGCGGGCGGCGTACGGGGTGGATGAACTGGCAATCACCGGCGGCCTGAGGGGGGAACCGGTGGAAACGGTGAAGTGCAAGACCGTGGACGTGATGGTCCCCGCCCGCGCCGAGATGGTCTTCGAGGGGCGCCTCATCCCGGGCCACCGGGAGGAGGAGGGGCCCTTCGGAGAGTTCACGGGTTATTACGGAAAGGTCACCTCTTCACCGGTGATGGAGGTCACGGCGGTCACCATGCGCCGGGACGCCGTCTGGCAGGCCGGGCTCACCGGCCCGCCGGCCACCGAGAACCACCTCATGATGGAACTGCCCCATGAGGCCACCATGTATCATGACCTGAAGCAGTTATTCCCGGAGGTGCGGGCGGTGCATTTCCCCGTCACCGGGTGCACCCGCCACACGGTGTACATCTCGGCGAAGATCCGCTACCGCCACCAGGCCAGATGCATCCTGACCACCGCCCTCGGGGCCAGCATCAAGCCCAAGTTCGCCGTGCTGTGCGATGAGGACGTGGACGTCTACGACGAGGCCCAGGTTCTCTGGGCGGTGAACACCCGCTGCCGCCCAGCCAAGGATGTGATGATCATCGAGGATAACTGCTTTATCGGCCTGGATCCCTCGGCGGAGGAGGGGATGAGTTCCAGCATGGCGATCGACGCCACCCGGCCTTTCGGGGAAACATTTCCGGACATCGCCCAGGTTCCGGGGGTCGAG
>JACPQU010000157.1 GCA_016190305.1 Bacillota bacterium | reverse complement strand
CTACGGGCACACGATATTCAGCATCGGGTACATGCCCAGCTTGAAGATCCCGTCCACCGGGAGGCCCTCCCGCTGCTGGTAGGCGCGGACGCCGTTGGCGGTCTTGGGGCCATAGATCCCGTCGACCGGCCCGGGATCGATCCCCCGGTCCCCGAGGGCGTTCTGCACGGCGGACACGTCCTGCCCGGTCATGTAAGGAGAGGTCACCGAAAGTTCCCGGCACTGGTTGGGATGGTAAACCGGGTATGGGGGCGGCTGGCCGGTCGGGCAGTCGACCTGCAGAGCCTGGTACTCCTCGCCGTCGACCACACCGTCCGGGGTAAGCCCGTGGAAGGACTGGAAAGCTTTAACCGCCGCCTCGGTCTTCGGCCCGTAGATCCCGTCCAGGGGGCCGGGATTGAAGCCGCACTTCAGCAGGGCTTTCTGCACGGCGAGCACGTCCTCGCCGCGCATGTAGGGGTAGGCGATCCAGAGATGGCGGCAGTAGCCAGGGCCGGGAACCGCCGGTTTGACCCGCAGGATCCCCCACATCCCCTGCTCCAGGTCCCACCGGATGATCCCCGAGCGGTACATGAAATCCCCCGTCCGGCCGTTCGGCCCGCCGGCGCCGCCGATCAGTTCGATGTTGAAGGCGTTGGCGACGCTGACGGCCCCCTGCATGTTGATCACGTTGGATTCGGGGTCGTCGGGCTGGGAAAGCCAGCTATGGCCGTGCATGCCGAAGGTGGTGTTCCGCGGCTTGTCGCCGGCCATCAGGTAGCGGAAGATCGTCCGCTGTCCTGCCCGGGCGACGAAAACCGGCGTGGACGGGTCGCCGTGGACCAGCGAGCTGAAGACCAGGGACCGGGTGGGATGGTTCTTCAGGCGGTTGGCGAAGCGCTCGCAGCGGTAGTTGAAGGCCTTCTGGCCCTGGTCCTCGAAGTCCGCGTCCTCCTCTTCATCTGCTTCACCCGCCCCGGCTTCGATGTCGAACGGGTCCGGAATCCGGTTGCCCTCGCAATCGAAGAGGTCGATCCCGGTGTGGCCGATGACCACGAACTCGTGAAACTCGCACGTGCCCGGCCCGTCCTTGATCAGGGTCTGAGCGCCCGCCTTGATCGGCTGCCCGGTGTTGTGGTCGTAGAAGTTCGTGCCGGCGGGCTCGATCACCAGGGCGCCGAAGAGGCCGCGG
Source organism: Bacillota bacterium (assembly GCA_016190305.1). Classification (GTDB taxonomy): domain Bacteria; phylum Bacillota; class JACPQU01; order JACPQU01; family JACPQU01; genus JACPQU01. Next base: position 16,348 of record JACPQU010000157.1, on the reverse strand, counting down.
TGCCGGTGGTTGCGCAGGTCGGCGAAGCCGAAGAGGGCGACGATCCCCAGCTCCAAGTCGGCGTACCAGCGGTAGGTGATCGTGTCGCCGGGCGGGACGCTCTGGTCGGGATTGAAGCCCACGACAGCCCCGTCGGAGCCCAGGGCGTCGTACCGGACGCACTGGGCGTGGATGGAGGCCCGGTTCGAGGGAGGCCAGGGGGCTTCCACCGGGACCTCCGGATGTACCGTCGGGGGCAGGACCAACGGCAGGTGGTTGGTGAGGCAGATCTCGATCCCTTCGCCGGCGGCGGCCCGGATGATCAGCGGCTCCGGCTGCTTGCACCCGGAGATTACCGCCGCCTCATCCTCCTTCAGGACGAAGAGGAGGCCGTCGGGGTCGTGGTCCCCGAACTTGTTGTAGACGATATCCTTCTGGATCGCGGCGATCTCGTAGCGCCGGACGCTGGTGCCTGGCGGCCAGGGGGTGCCGGGGCCGGAGGCAGGAGCCGGCGGCAGGCCGGTCTTGGCCGGCAGGGGGGTGATCCTGGGCGGGGGCGCCGGCCGGTCTTCCAGGGGCAGGAGGTGCTCCACCGCCTCCTTGTAGACCCGCATGATCCCCCACATCCCGAGCCACAGGTCGTCGATCCCGCCGCTGTAGTAGAGAAAATCCTGGTCTCCGTCACCCAGTTCCGTTGCGTTGAACTCGAAGTTGAAGGCCTCGGAGAGCCCGATCGTCTGGGAGGAGACTAAGGGGGAGTTCGGGTCGGTGGGTTCCTTGCGCCACCGGTGTCCGTGAAGGACGAAGCAGTGCTGCTCCTCCTGGGCGCCGTCGAAGAGGCGGATCCGGACGGGATCGCCCTGGTAGGCTTCCAGCAGGGGGGTCACCGGATCCCCGTGAACGAAGGAGCTGAACACGTAGGCCGGGTCCCCCGGGCGGAACTGGAAAGGCTCTGATCGATAGTTGATCCCCATGACCCCCGGGTCTTCCTGGGAGTTGGGGTAAGGGGGCGGGTTGAGCGGCTGCCCGTCCTTGTCGAAGAGGAGCGCGAAGTCGTGAAAGGCCAGGACGAACTCCCGGAAGTCCGGAAGGTTGGGATTCCGGATTACCGCCTTGGTTCCGGCCCGGATTTCGGACCCGGTTTCGGGGTCGTGATAGGTGGATCCTTCCGGCTCCACGATCAGGACGGCGAACAGGCCGTGCTGCTGGTGGCTGTTGGGAAACATGTGATCGTGAAAGAACACCGTCCGGAGTTCCTCGTCGGCATACCAGCGAAACCTGATGGTCTCCATGATTCCGGCGCTGCTGTTGTAATTCCAGCCGTTGGTGGCCCCGTCGCTGCACAGAGGATCGAATTTGACCAGGTGGATATGGTTTCCGCACTCGATGGTGGCCTGAAGCAGTTGAAACGCGTTCCCCCCGATGGTCGGCGGCAGCTTGTTGGTGAAGGTGATTTCGATGCAGTCCCCGGAGTTGGCCCTGATCACCAGGGGCTCCGGCTCCTTGGCGCCGCTGAGGACGGCCGCTTCGTCCTCCGCCAGGACGAAGATCCTCCCCTCTGGATCATGCCATCCCTGACCGTTGTAGATGATCGGCAACTGGATGGCTGACAGTTCGTACTGTTTGACGGGAACGCCGGGGGGGCAGGGGTTGACGAAGGCCGCTCCAGGAACCGGGTCAGGGTCGAAATTGGCTGTCTCCAGCGGAGTGGGCACCCGTCCTCCCACGATCCCCAGGGGCGGTTCAGGTGCCTTTTGCCCCGCCGTTCCTGGAATGAAGAGGGGGTATCCCGGATGCGTCGGAGTGGGGGGCAGGGGCATGGGCCGGTCGGGCAGCGGCTGCAGGGCCGGGATCGGGGCGCCGTCAGGATAGGTGCGGGTGCCGTCCTCCAGGCGATCCAGGGATCGGAGCAGTCCCCACATCCCGTCCATGAAATGGGGGTAGAGATGACAGTGCCAGATGGCGTCGCCCTTCGCCCCCTGAAGGCTCCCCGCCCCGTAGAGCGGCTCGATGTTGTAGACCTGCTGGGGACCGATGCTGATGGAGTCGATGATCGTGGAGTCGGGATCTTTCGGATCAAGGCGCCACTGGTACAAATGTAGGTGGAAGACGTGGGTCTCCTTGATCCCGCCGTGAACCAGGCGGATTTTCATCGGATCCCCCACGTAGGCCCGGAGCACCGGCGTCGCCGGATCCCCGTAGGGCCATGAACTCATGTGGCACTCTTCTCCGACGCAGGAACCGCCGCCCATTCGAATCCGCATAGGCTCGGAGCGGTAACTGATTCCGGTAGTCGGGGAAAACCGGCCGGTCATGGGATCCACTGGCTTTTGGCCGTCCTTGGTGAGGATCTCCAGTTCGTCATGGAAGAACACGACGTATTCACGGAAATCCGGGAGCGTGGGGTGGTGGATGTCCGCGTACAGCCCCCTCTTCAGGGGCAGGCCGGCGATGGGGTCGGTCCAGGTGGCCCCTTCCGGCTCCACGATCAGGGCGCCCCACAGGCCGTGGACGTTGCTCCCGGTTTCGTCGGATACGGGGTTCCCAAGATCGTTGAAGATATAGATGCCCTCCTGCTCGGCGTGCCACCGGTAGGTCACCGTCCCCAGGGGCGGGGCGACGGTGTTCTTGTTGAATCCCACGGCCGAGCCGTCGGATTCGTCTACCTTGTAGTTGATCCCCTGGATGTGGATGGAGGCGGGGAAGAGGAGCTTGTTCTTGAACCGGATCACCACCTGGTCCCCCACGTTGGCGCGGAGCACCAGGGGCTGGATCTGGGGCCAGGGGCGGAAGGGATCCACCTGGACCAGGGACTTGATCAACGACTCATCTTCCTTCAGGGCGTAGAGCATCCCCTCGGGATCGTGCTCCCCTGCCTTGTCATAGGTGATGGGGATCGAGAAAGCTACGACGTCGAAGATTCTGACCTGGTGAAGCGCCCGTGAATCCATCTGTGCAGCCCCCCTTCGAAAAAAATAAAAATTCCCGAATGACCAAGAGACCAGCCGGCGAGGTCCGGGTATAATCCGGGCGGTAACAACTGCAGGGTGAAATTTAGGGTGAACGTCGATGCTTCAGGATATGTGCTATTGGGGCTAGGGGTCACAGGTGGGATGGGAAAGGGTAACAGGACTCAATCCCAGCTAATGGTCCGCTGCTTGATTGGGTAACAGGTTAATTGACGGTTACCAGCTTGAAGAACGGATCCCAATGCACGGTTGAGCCCAGGAATTCACTCACGAAGCGGACTGGGACCATGGTCCGGCTGTTCTTGATCACCGGAGCGGTATCCATCTGCCTCGGCTGTCCGTTGACCGTCCCCTCAAGACTGTTGATCCTGAGCACGGTGGTGGTGCCGTCTTTGAACAAGGTAATGGACCTGGCCTGGGGATCCCAGTGCACCTGGGCGCCGAGCGCTTCGGCGATCGCCCGCAACGGGACCATCAGCCGGTTGTCCTGGTTGATAAACGGAGGGGAGTCAAAGCTTACTTCCACACCCTTTACCGCGACCACGACGTACTTGCGGAAGGGTTCATCCCCGTAAATCAGGTACTTTTTCCGTTCCTCTTTGAACTGGTTCAACCCGGGAGCATATCGGGCCTCGATCTGCTGCGGGGTAAGCCGTTGCTCCAGGTACTGTCCGATCTTGTCGGTACCCATGACCTTATCGAACATGACGATGGTTTGACCGCTTTTCGGTACCGTGAAGTTGCCCGAAGAGAAGGCGTAGGCCAAGGCATAGATCCCCGACCTGGCCGGGTTGAAAGTGTTGTAGTCATCAATCCTCAATCTTACTCCGCCCGCTTCCCCCCTGGCTTCAGGGAGGTAAGTCACGCCCCGGATTCCCGCCTGGTTGAGCAAATCGGCATAGGTTTGGGAATTGATCCCCCTGCCGCCGATCCACTTGAATTTGTCGGCGGCGTAAACCCCCGTTCCTTCCCCTAAGCCGGTGGCCATGTAGCCGAATGCCGATACTAAGTCGGGGATGTTAGGCGAGGTCTGGACGAAGGGCAGTCCGGTATCCTGGAAGCGCATCTTCCTCGTATAGCTTTCCATGGGGATCACCCTCAGGTCCGCCCCAATGTTCCGGTTGAAGAAACGGGCCAACTCGCCCGCGGTCATCCCGTGGGCCATGGGAAGGTTATCCACGCCAACGAAAGACTTGTAGGGGTCTTCCAGGACGGGACCTTCCACGATTTCCCCACCGAGAGGATTCGGCCGGTCGAGCACGACGATCGGCTTGCCGTATTGCTGAGCCGCGACCATCGCATAGTTCAAGGTGGACATGTATGTATAGGTCCTGGCCCCGATATCCTGGATGTCGAAAAGCAGAAGGTCCACATCACGCAGCATGCTCTCGGTCGGCATCCGGGTTGGCCCGTACAGGCTATAGACCGGGATCCCCAGGGTTGGGTGGGTATAGGATTGCACGTAGGCTCCCGCCTTGGCTACCCCGTCTATCCCATGCTCGGGGCCGTACAGAGCCGCCAATTGAAAGGATTTTTCAGCAGCCAGGATGTTAATCAGGCTTTCTCCCTTGTTGTTGACCCCGGTTTGATTGGTGATCAACCCTACCCTTTTCCCCTTGATCAAATCCAGATGATCAGTCAGCAGGACTTCATTCCCCAGCTTGACCTTCGGAATGTATGCCAGGGCAGCGGGACTGGCTAAAGAAATCAGGAGGATAGCCAGGATCAACAAGGCGGTCGCTCTTTTCATCTGGGGACTGGCCTCCCTGGTTTCGTCAACGGGAAACGGGGAATGCATACTATTTTATTCATATGGATATAAGTTTGATTATATGTTAACATAACCAGCCGGAGAACAGGAATGGGTCAATTATGACATTTTCATTACGGTTGATAGCCTACCGTGCGCACCGGCGAACAGGCCCAGGGCCAGCGACAGGAAGGGACCGATAAGAAAAAGCTGTTTGCGGACGGGGGGCATGGCCTCCCAGAAGGATTCCCAGAAGATTTGCCTGATCTGTTTGACTTCTTCCTGCGGCACTTTGACGATGGTCTGCCCGTCACTCCGGATTAGAAAGGCGTTGGACTCCCGCTCCAGCGGCATTTCCATCTTGTTCTCGTAGATCACCCAGAAGTGGGTCAGGGAGTAGCTGAGCCGGTGTGGGATTTCGAGGGCTTTCAGCATGGACGCCAGGACGATGAACTGGGACTTGCAATCCCCCGCTCTCTTGGCCACGGCCTCTTCCACCGTCGGAAAATACCAGGGTACGTTGTACGTCTGCCAGTCGTGCTGGTAGGGTATGAGGGACGAGATGAAATTGTCGATGTCCGCCGGTTGAGGAGGAACGTGAGCGATCAGGGACTCTACGGCCGCTGGGTTGACCGGAGGTTTCAACGTACGGTAGATGCTCAGGACCAAAAGGTGGGGATTGGGGTACAGGACCAGGAGCGTCCAGATCGCCAGGAACAGCAAGGACTTTGTCCAGACCTTATTTTTGTACGTGACGGGACTTGAATACCTACCCACGGCCCTGATCCCCCGGTGGAGATATTTAGCCAGCTCACCGTAAGAAGGGTCCCTTTGGGTTCAGGATAGGCTTTACCGAAGTACGTTCAAATAGGGTTAAGGTATTATAGTAAGTTGGTTGTGGAATGGATCAGCAATGGTTATTCACCCCAGGGCGAGTGAACATCAAATCTTGGTGAATGGTTTAAAAGGCCATTCCAGAATTCCTATCGTGGGACCCCATGAAAACATCCATATAGTTCACCCATCTATGAGACGATCGACCCATGCAGCTTTTGGGATAGCGCGAGGATGGCGCAATGACCGGTTTGCAGATTTCGGTCGGTATGCCACCAGGCGCATTTTTCCTCAAGGCAAAGGGTCATGGCATCGAAGAATTGCTTGAGGGAGAGGATCGGGCAGATCATCTGCTTGCTTTTGTCTTCCATCCGGTATCCCTCCAGTTTTATCCTTGTTGATTATCATGATCATCGTTTTCAATACTGTTTTGCATAGGCCGAAGAGTTGATTCTTCCGGCCTGCACCATCGGATTCCAAGACCATTCAACTTGGGGTCATTGCAGTATGGATTAGCTCTTGAGGAAGATAGGAAAACCTACACCAGGTACCGGCCTTTTCGGGAGCCGCTCTCCAGGGGTCGGATTCTCCCATGGTGACCCGGCTCCGCGGGTGAGCAGGGAATCAGCCGGAACCGCTGAACCCTCTTCTGGGGAGCCTCATTTATGGAGGGCGGCGAAGGTCTGCTTGACACCACACGCTTATCAAAAGGAGCCGGATCGTTGAACCGGAAGCTGGATGCCGCCGTCGCGGAGGGCCTGGGCCTCAAGGTGAGGTGGGGGCCAGGCATGTATTACGACGAGCGGGGATGGACGAACAGGGCGGATGTGCCCGGTCCCCTTCCCGAGGGTTCTCAGCCCTTCATATATGACCCAGAACTGGAATGGATCCTGGCACCCTTTTTTGCCTCCGATCTCGACGCGACCCGGGATCTGGATGTCGTGATGGGCCAGCGGGGCTGGAAGCTGTCCCTCCGCCCCCTTGAGGGGGATCCGGTGGACAGGGAATCTGCCGGGGAAAGGCCAAGGGTGGACCGGACTTCAGGGCGCCGGCCGGAGGAGATACTGGAACAGGGGCGCTTTGAGGAACTCCCGGATGCGGACGGGTGGATCGCCGTCTACGAATTGTCAGACCCGGCCGGGGATTCCGACCATTCAAGGAATCCGGGCGGTGCACCGGCAATTGCTTCAACCATACCCCAGGCGGTTTCACTGGCCGCTTACAAGGTCCTTGCCGGCAGGGACTGGGTGGAGATCGTCGGGGGAGAATGAGCAAGCCCCGCGCCTAAGCGAGCGCGGGCGGAACCCACCTGCCACCGCCCGGTGATCCGTGAAGAAGTGAACCGCCAGCCGGTGATCGTGCCGGTTCGGCCGGCAGATCAGATTAGTCCATCAGTAGTCAGCCAAATACCTGGTAATTAGCCGAACATCTTAGCGCAAGATCGACCAGACGAACACGATCACGGTCACGATCAGGGCGATCAGCCAAAGCTTGGAGTTTCCTTTTTTAGACGTTACAGCGGACAGGAAGCTGACCAAAGACTCGACAACGGCCCCCAGGAAGATGACCTGGAGAGCAGAGCCCATCGGCCCGCCGCCCACCCGCAGCGAGATGCCCGCGAGCACCAGGAGCCCCGCTAGGACGTGAAACAGGGTCCGGCTCAAGGGCCTGGTGCGCTTGGGGATCAGCAGGATCAAGCTGACGACCAGGTCAACCAGGACGAGAAGCAGGAACAGGTTGAACAGTATGCCCATTGATTTTCATCCTCCCCGGCCGCCGGCCCGTCACCCTGTGAAAGCTGCATTCCGGCGGTCTTACCCGCTTTACGGGTGTCGAGATGCCTTCTTTCAAATTCGGGCACATATTGCCGAAATTCAGTTGGCCGACACTCAGTTTCCAAGATTAGCTATTCTGCGGGCCGTGTCCTTCAACCGGGTCCTTTAAAAGGGATAAAATTGAAGACCATTTAGAGACCGTACATCTGGGCGAGTTCCTTCTTCCGCCTGCCTATATCATTATGAATATGTTGAACGGCACGGATGGCTTCCCGCATCCCGGGGTCGGAGAGGGAGGCCAGGTCCTCTTCCGATAGATCCTTGGAAACCTGTTCAAGCTGGTGCCACAGCTTCAGCACCTCTTTCGGGCTCCCGCCCGCCGGCAGCTTGGAGAAGACGTCCCTGGCGGCCGCAAGCCCTTTCCGATGAGAGTCGCCAAGGATCTGAGCGTGACACCGGTTCATAAAGCCCACGATCTCCCGGACCTCCGCCACCTCGGGATCTTCAACGGAAAGCTTGGGCCCGATAAGACCGCAGATCGTCTCGCCATCCTCGAACGCCCGCGCGTTTTCGGGGGTGACTCCCAGCTCCCGCACCAACTCCACCGTTCTTGCGAGAGCGGTCTTCCTCCCGCCTTCCAGGTATACCTGGCAACCGCATTCCCGGCACATATTTATAACGCCCCTTTCCAGTGCATTTCAGGATCTTAGGGATATCAGGATCAACTATTCTTTTTCGATTATAGATGTTATATTTCTTCAACCCGGATCCTTCTGCCGTGATTCCCCGTCTCGCAATCCTGTCCGATTGAACTGAACGATGCAGGGGGAACATCTTTCGATTCCTGCCGGCAGTTGCCAAAACAACCTGCCTCCCCATATAATTAGCCTAGTATCTAAATATCCTGGAGGCGGCGGCCTTGAGCCTCAGCAAGGTCTTCCAAGCCCTGTCCGATCCCACCAGGCGGCGGATCCTCGGCCTCCTCAAGCGCAGCGACCTTCCAGCCGGGGAGATCGCCGCCTGCTTCTCGATCAGCAAGCCCAGCATCTCCCACCACCTGAACGTACTGAAGGAGGCCGGCCTGGTAATGGACCATAGGCAGGGCCAGAGCATCATCTACTCCCTCAATTCCACCGTGTTCCAGGAAGCCATGGGCTGGATCCTCGACCTGGCCGGAGCAAAGGAGACAAGAGGCGATGGGTGAGTACGGCGAATACAGCATCAGAGCGGAGCTCAAGCGTGATTCAATCCTGATGGTTCTCCTGCTGGCCGCCCTGGTGGGCGCCGCAGCCGTCTATCCGTTTCTGCCCGCGCGCGTGCCGATCCACTGGAACGCGGCCGGCGAGATCGACAACTACGGATCCCGCGCCTTCGGGGCCTTCTTTGGTCCCCTGCTCGGCCTGGGAATGTACTTACTGATGCTCGCCGTCCCGTTGATCGATCCCCGCAAGGCGAATTACGCCACTTTCGTCTCGACCTACCGGCTGTTCCGCTGGGTGATCACCCTCTTCATGTTGATGATCTGGGTGGTGACCATGTTCGTTTCTCTTGGATATCCCGTGGACGTCGGGATCGTGGTCAGGCTGGGAGTGGGCGCCCTCTTCGTCTTCATCGGGAACCACCTCGGTAACGTGAGGCACAACTACTTCGTAGGGATCCGGACCCCCTGGACCCTGGCCGACCCTGAGGTCTGGCGCCGGACCCACCGGGTCGGCGGATGGGTCATGGTGGCAGGGGGGCTTCTCGTCATGGCCTCCGCCCTGCTGCCGGGGGAAAAGGCCTGGATCGTCCTGTTGGTGGTGGCGGTGGGGTTGAGCCTCGGCTTGACCCTTTATTCCTGTGTCTTATACCTGCGAAGGCCGAAGTAAACAGCCAGAAACTGCTCCTAATGGAGGTGTCTGTTCTGGGTGAAGCGGTGATCCGGACTCACAAGCTCACCAAGTGGTACGGCAAGCACCGCGGGGTGATCGAACTCGACCTTGAGGTGCGGCAGGGAGAGGTCCTCGGATACCTGGGCCCCAACGGAGCGGGCAAGACCACGACCATCCGGCTCCTCCTGGATTTTCTCCGTCCCACCGCCGGCCGAGCGGAGGTTTTTGGGCTGGATCCTCGCCGGGATAGCATCGAGATCCGCCGCCGGACCGGGTACCTGCCCGGCGAACTGGCCCTCTACGGAAACCTGACCGGGCAGGAGTTTTTACGCTACGCCGCCCGCCTTCGCGGGGGGGTGGACTGGGACTTCACCCATGGGTGGGCGGAGCGCCTCAAAGCGGATCTCTCCCGGCCCATCCGCACCCTCTCCCATGGGAACAAGCAGAAGATCGGCCTGATCCAGGCCTTCATGCACCGGCCGTCCCTGCTGATCCTGGACGAGCCGAGCTCCGGCCTCGACCCCTTGATCCAGCACGAGTTTTACCGGATGGTCGCCGAAGCGAAGGCCGAGGGGCGGACTGTGCTCCTTTCATCACACAACCTGCCGGAAGTGGAGCGGGTTTGTGATCGCGTGGGGATCATCCGGGACGGCCGCCTGCTGACGGTGGAAGGGGTGGCGTCTCTCAAGGAGCGTTCCCTGCGGCGGCTGGAGATCCATTTCGCCTCCGCGCCCAACTCCGGGGTATTGGCCGGGGTTTCCGGGGTTCAGGATGTCGAGGTGGCTGACGGGGGGATCCTGCGCTGCACGGTGCGTGGCTCCCTCGATCCCCTGGTCAAAGCCCTCGCCCGGTTTGAGGTAATCAACCTGGTGAGCCACGAGCCGACCTTGGAAGAGGTGTTCATGGCTTACTACGGGGGGGATCTGAAGCATGCCGGGTGAAGTCTTCGCCAGGACCCTTAAGGATCAGAAACGGAACCTCGCCTGGTGGGCCGTCGGCACGGTTTTCTTTGCCGTGCTGGTGGTACTGGTCTATCCCTCGTACAGCGCCGTGCCCGAGCTGGAACGCCTGCTGGAGGAAGCACCCCCGGCCCTCAAGGCCTTTTTTGGTGAAAGCGCCAGCATTACCTCGCCCGTCGGCTTCCTTAACACGGAACTCTTTTTCTTCATGGTGCCCCTTGTGTTCATCATCCTTGCCGTCGGCCGCGGGAGCGATGCCGTTGCCGGGGAGGAGGAACGTGGCACCCTGGAGCTTCTCCTCTCCCTGCCTCTTTCCCGGCGGAGGCTGGTGCTGGAGAAGGCCGCCGCCATGGTCATCACCATGGGAGTTCTATCCCTGGCTATGTGGCTGGGGATCGCCGCCGGAAGCCTATTGGTGGAAATCGATCTGACCGGGGTCTACAAGGCGGCGGCGACGATCAGCGGCGCGTTGCTGGGACTCACTTTCGGGGCCCTCGCCCTCGCCATCGGGGCCTGGCGCGGAGGCCGTGGAATCAGCATCGGTATCTCCGGCGTGGTGGGCGTGGCCACCTACCTGCTCAACGTCTTCGGGACGACGGTAAACGTGCTGGAGCCTTTCCGTCCGCTTTCACCTTTCTACTACTATATAGGGGCGGAACCACTGGCCAAGGGCCTGAACTTGGGGCACGCGGGGGTATTGACCGGCCTTTCCGTCATCCTGATCGCCCTTGCCGTGACGTCATTCGACCGGCGGGACGTGGCGAAGTAAAAGGCTTCCGCCGTTAGAAGAAGTAAAAAGAATTCCATCGTTACGGCTGAACCGGCGTTACGGCTCAAAACGGAGCCAGGCATCGTAAGCCGGCCGCTTGTTTCCAGACTGATCGTAAAGGGAGACGCCCGCGAAAATCTTGTGCTCCATCGAAGCATCGGCGCCGATGCCCTGGATGGGATGCAGGAACAGCCAGTTCACCATCCGGACATCCTTTCCCCTCACCATGGCAGACAGGCGGGAAATGAAATCGACCTGGGCGATTTCTGAGATCTCCCATTGCGCCTGGAGTCCCGGCGCTTTGTCCGCCGGCCACCCCGTTTCGGTGATGGCGATGGGCAATCCCTTGACTCGCTCCAGGACTGGGTCAAGGTAACCGTCCGGAATTGCATCCGGTTCCCTGTACTGCAGCCACGGGTACACGGTCAGGCCGACGACGTCCATCTTGCCGGGATCGTGGGCCGCCAGGGCTTCCCAGTGGGGCCGGGTGTATGCGGCCAGACGGCCTGAACCGGAGAGGTGTTCAAAATTGAAGACCGGCCCGACGAGGGTTCCGGGGGACTTGCTTTTTACGGCCGCGTACGCATCGTTGTAGAACGTGATCCAGTTGGCGTAATCCTTGGGGTTCTCCTCGAAGTAGAAGCTGTTCTCGTTGCCCAGGAACACGAAGGGCGGTTGAAACGTGGCTGCGAACTCAGTCACCATCTCTTTGAAGAGTTGCCGCGCCTCGGTATTGGTCCAGTTATTGGTGGAGTTGTTCGGTACCTTAAGATGGACTTGCTTGCTGCTTGAACGCCAGCCGAAGACCACCACGGGAGTGAAACCATAGGACCGGCCGCTTTCCATGATCAGCGCGGCGGCCTCGGGAATCCGGCCGGCTTTCTCCCCAGTCGCGGGATTGTCCATCCAGGCGCCGTTGAACATCACCCCGCCACCGGGCAAGCCGCCCACTTCCTTGAAAAAGGCCGGGAGCCGGCTGTAGTCCTGGGGGAAACCTTCGGGGGAGATACCGAAGCCATTTACAACTCCCGGTGTCTTGGAGGTCTCCGGTGTCTTGGGGGTTAACGGTGACTTGGAGGTCACAGGGGTCTCCGGTGCCTTCGGGGTTTTCGGCGCCGCCGCTTCGGAAGCCGGCTGGATGTTCGATTCCGGTTGTCGAGCTTCGGGTTTCTGCTTTGAATTCGAACCGCACCCAGCGCCTGTCATGAGGACGGCGGAGAGAAGCAAGCTGGAGAAAATCATGAAAAACAACGCTCGTGTTCCAAAGACGAACGCTCCGGGGGTCAGCGGTGTCCGCATATCGGTATCCGCACGATCAACGAAGGCCCAGGGCGTTATGCTTGGCCGCCAGGGTATCCGCGAGCCGGTCGAGGGCCGCGAAGGCTTCGGGGCCGGGGTCGCCCTTGGCCAGTACCGGTTCCAGCATCTCGATCTCCAGGTCAGACAGGAAGCCGCAGATCTGTTCGACCACCTTGGTCCCCCACCCGTAGGATCCGATGACAGCACCGAACCGGGTTTTGGGCTTGAGCTTTCTGATCAGCAGGACGGCGTTGGCGGCCACTGGATGAGGGCCCCTCAGCACAGTGGGACTGGCCGCCACCAGGCTGGCCGCATCCACCAGGGCCGCCCCAAGCTCGGCGATGTCCGTGCAGGTCAGGTTGAAGGGCTTGACCCCGATCCCCCTGGCGAGGGCGGCGTCGGTGAAGTGCTCCGCCATCTTCCTGGTGCTGCCGTGCATGGAGACGAAGGGGAGGCAGATCTCGTTGCTGACCTTGTCCGAGGCCCATTCATGATATGCGCTGATCAGCCGCGCGGGCTCCGCGTGCACCGGCCCGTGGCTGGGGGCGACGGCGGCTGGTTTCAGCGGCTGGATCTTATCCAGGTTCTTGATGACCTCTTCTCTAAGCGGCATCATAATCAGGGCGAAATACCGCTTCGCGAGGTCGCGGACCGGCTGGTGCTTCCTCCAGAACAGGTCGCCGGACGCGAAGTGGGTTCCCAGGAAATCGCATGAGAACAGGACGGCGTCTTCGGGAATGTAGGTGCACATCGTTTCGGGCCAATGCACCCACGGGGTGTAGATGAAGCGCAAGGTGCGCCCGCCGAGATGCAGGGTTTCCTCGTCGGCCACGGTCACGAACCTGTCCTCCGTGAGCTGGAGATGGCTCATGAGGATCTCCTTGCACCTCGGATTGGTGACCACCTTGGCCTCGGGATAGGCCTTGAGGACCTCGGGGATCGAACCGGAATGATCCTGCTCGGCGTGCTGGCAAACCACAAAGTCGATCCGGTCGGCGCCGGCCAGGCGCAGGTTGTGCATCAACTCGTGGGTTTTCGCCGGATCCACCGTGTCGATCAGGGCCGTTTTCTCGGATCCCCTGACCAGGTAGGAGTTGTAGCTGGTGCCGTAAGGCGTGGGGACGAGTTCTTCGAACAATCTGCGATCCCAATCCACGGCTCCGACGCCGCAGATCCCGGGTTTCAGCTCTTTTACGGCCATATTATTGCCCCCTATGACTCTATGTCGGGTTTTCGGTGAATTCCAAAACCGAGTTTTGCTGGATCTTAATCGAGTTTTGGTAGGCCCCAAAACCGAGATCGTCGCGTCGAGTTCTCCCGCCCGAAAAGTGATCAATGATATAGAAGGCGAGGAATGATGGGGAGGACTGTTCTGATCTTCAAAAAGAATTCCCTGCCGAAACCGCTGGATATTTGCGGGTGACGGTGATGGTTCTCGATCCTCTCTAAGGTTACATAATATCTTTCTTTCTCTTTCTCTCTCTTTCTCTCTCTCTCTCGGGTTAAATTGTCCCCTTGACCGTTATATGGTCTCCCCCGTTAGCGCTTGCAGCTTAAAGGGTACTAACGCTTGCAGCCATACAGGTCTCCGGTCAGGAGAACCGGCCCCGGTACGTTGGTGTCTGAATTAACCGGACGGAGACCAACCTCTGTATCCGGGGTCAGGTAGGGAGGAAGGGCCAGGGTGCCCGCCCATGTGCTGGGGTCGTCCGGGACAGCAAATAGCCTGAACCGGTAGGGTTCGGCGACCGGGGTCTCCACCAGCACCTCAAAGAGGTCGAAGTCACCATAGAATCCGGGCGCCGGGAGACCGGCGGCCATCACGCTGATCGCTTCCAATCCCGAATCAAGAATTCTGCTCATAACCGCGGCACAGGCTTCGCTGAGCTCGGGCGGAATAGGTCCGGGTACCCACATAATCGAATTGCAGGGAAACCATATGGCAGGTGGCGATGGGGGCAAAGGAGCCGGATTGGGGGCATGCTCGGTGTTGTTGGAACCGATGCTATAGTAGAAAGCCTGGTCGACGATTCCGCTGGGAGCCAAAACATGGTCCGCCTGCCATTGTTTCACGGCCGCGTCGGTAATGGGGCCGAAGATCCCGTCGATCCGCCCTCCGTAGTATAGGTTCCCTCCGCCGTTGGTGCTTTGCGCCAGGAAGTACTGGATCCAGGCTACGTCTAATCCCTTCACGTCCTGCCCCAGGTTACGCCCTCCCGCATAAGTGTAGATGAACAGGGCGTCGAAGGTTTCCAGGCTCACGCCGCCGTCCAGGGGAACCCCGGCATCCCCCTTCTGGTTGGACCCGTGCTGAAAGTCAACCACCCCCGCGGTCGTCCCGGCCCCGAATTCACCTGTGGCCGGGCTGCCCAGTTTTGTGGTGTACCGGAAGCAGTTGAGCCGGTTCTGCAGAACGGTCACGTCTCCGCCCGAGATCCCCTCTCCCAGATCGCGGATCCCGAAGGGCGGGCCGCCGTAGGTGACGTTGGTCCCGACGGCTTGGCCGAACGCCAGGTAGGTCTGGGGACCGACAATCCCGTCCACCCTGAGGCCGAAATGGGTCTGGAACCTTCGGACCGCCTGCTCGGTCTCGGGACCGAAGAATCCGTCCACATCGATTTCGTCCCCGAGGGCCGGGGTCAGGATCCGCTGCAGCTCGTTGTAGATGTTCTGCAGCACCTTGACGTCGGTTCCGGCGAAGTTGGGAACGGAGTGCAACAATGTTCTGCTCCCAAAAGCAAAGTAGTCCAGTCCACGCTCAAATACCGCCATCACGATCACCGCCTCACGCGTCTGTTCCCCCCTTTATATGCCGGCTGGGCCGCCGGGTGTATGTTATGGGCGTTTTACCTGGGATTAATTCCCAGAGGTAACTTGTCCAGTGATTGGCGCCCCATATTCACGGAACCCTGTGGGGGGGGATCGAGGGCAGTGAGTGGATGGGAGCCGATGAGTGGATCGGAGTCGATTCAGAGGAAAAGCTGTAAGGGTGCTTAGATCAGGGGGGGATCCTCACCGTACACGCCGGCTTCCAGCGTGACCCGCCTCGCCGCCCAGCTTCCGGCCAGCAGGGCTCCCCCGGCGAGGAGGAACAGGGCCTGGGTGCTGCTTGGAACGGCGAAAAGGGAGAGTCCGGCGATGACGAGGAGGAAGGGAACCGCAAGCTGGACCAGGATCACCCCGAAGGGGAAGAGGGGGGACCCGATCAGGATGGTGGTGGAAAGCTGTTCGGCGGCGGTTCCGCGCGCCCCGGTGTAGACCTGGCCGACGATGAATCCGGTCTGCAATACGATGGCGGAGAGGGTGGCCAGACCGGCGAGCCGATCAACCCCAGGCCAGCCCCCGGGGAAGTACAGGGACAGCACCAGCAGGAAGCCCCCGAGCCCGCTGATCAGGCTCGTTCCGAAAGAAGCCAGGACGGAGGCCCTTTTTCGCCAGAAGGGGATGGAGCGGAAAGAGGCCAGCAGGAAAGCGGGGTAGAGGATGAGCGACACCCCCGCAATTCCGGCGGATAAACCGGCTGCCGCCTGGATAGGAACGAAGATCCCGAGCCCGGCGGGCCACAGCAAGGAGGCGACGGGGCTGAAGCTGTAAAGCAGGCCGGAAGCGATGGCCAAGACGAGCATCAAGGCCCCCCGGGACAGCCAAGCCGTCCGCCAGCGGGCCAGCAAGTAGATAATCTTCCGGGGGTTGTCCAGTTCCACGAGCAGGGCCAGCGCCGCCAGGATCCCTGCCATTGTACCCGCGAAGACGGCCACCGGGCTTCCCGCGAGCACCCCGGCCAGGATCATCCCGCCGCACAAACCTTCCAGGAACATCCCTGAAGCAGCCCACCCGCTCCATGCTTGCTGAACCCGCACCGCCGCACCCCCCTTTCATTCTATTATTGACCGGGAAAAACCGGATCTAGTCAAGCATGAAAAAGGACTTGACTCTAGTACCCGATATGGGTTCAGGGGCCAACCGGGCGTCCCCGCCGCCGGTGTTGACGATTTGATGGAGCGTTCGTACGCCTTGCCGATTCAACTTTTTCATGCGTCAGGAAGATCCGAAATCCTCGACACATCTTGATGAAGGCTGACCTTGCATCGAGGGTGGAAACGCGATAAGATATGTAATCGCAGGGTTCTTTGACGGTGATTG
>JACPQU010000155.1 GCA_016190305.1 Bacillota bacterium | reverse complement strand
GGCGGTTCTCCCAGGGACATGGTCATGTCTCTGATCTTGACCACGGTGCTAGGCGGTGCCGGGATCTTCATTCTTCCCCTGGTTGATCCTGTGGTCAGGCGCCGCGGCCCTGCTCCGTCAGTGCGCAAGGTGGCGCGGATGGCTCTGTTCATCACGGTGGTGCTGGCGGGGTGGGATTTCCTTACCCTTGCTCCGTCGGAATTCTCCGGATATTTCGGGTTGAAGATCCTGGTGGTTGGGGGCGTGATCTCGGCGGCGATGGTCGGGATCGGGCTGACGCTGATCCTGGCGGGACTAGCCTCGTCAGCCTCCCAGGTCGGGGGGCTGGGTCTCTACCTGGGAGCGGTTTCAGCCTTGGTCTGGATCCTGGCCGGGAGGCCCTGGTTTCCGTAAAGCCTGCCGGCCGGAAGACCGGCAGGCAGGCTGATAGGTCAGCAGTTTAAGCGGGTAAGACAGTCTGACAGGCGAGCAGTCCGGTAGAATCCCTATGCCGGGACCTCTCTCGCTGAAGTGAGGTGCCTGTGCTGCGGCCGGCGCCGGCGTCGGCGGTTCCGGTCCGGGGCATCCGTGATCGTGGCCCGGGTTCCATGCCGTACATCGGTGCCCTTGGCGGAGAAATCCAGCTCAGGTTCAAGGGGCAGTCGCATCTCGATCAGGTTTTCGATCTCCCGGAGAATCTCCCTGTCGCCCGGTTCGAAGAAGGAGATGGCGTCACCGGTGGCCGAGGCCCGTGCCGTTCGGCCGATGCGGTGGATATAGTCTTCAGCCGTGCCGGGCAGATCGTAGTTGATCACGTGGGAGATCCCTGCCACATCAAGGCCCCGGGAGGCGATGTCAGTGGCCACAAGGATCTGGATCGAACCTTGGCTGAAGGCGTCCAGCGCCCGTGTGCGCGCTGACTGGCTTTTGTTGCTGTGGAGGGCTCCCACCCGCCAGCCCTCCCGAAGCAGGTGCTGTGCCAGCCGGTCGGCGGCATGCTTGGTGCGGGTGAAGACAAGGGCGCGTTCGATCCTGTGTTCACGCAGAAGGTGGGTAAGGAGCACCCGCTTTTGACTCCGTTCCACGCAGTGGATCACCTGGCGGATCCCCTCGGCGGGCTTGGCCCGCGGGCCGGCTTCGACGAGGACGGGATCGTTCAGCACCTCCGCGGCCAGAGTCCGGATGGATGGGGGCATTGTGGCGGAGAAGAACAGGGTCTGACGGCGGGCCGGAACGGACCGGAGGATTCGTCGTACATCAGGGATGAACCCCATATCCAGCATGCGGTCGGCCTCGTCCAGCACCAGCACCTCCACCCCGGAGAGCTTTACGTGTCCTCTCCCCATCAGGTCGAGGAGGCGTCCGGGTGTGGCCACCAGGATCTCCACGCCGCGCTGGAGTTGCCTGATCTGGGGCTCCATCCCGACCCCGCCGTAGACGACGGACGACCGCAACGGGAGATGCCTCCCGTAGACGTGGAAGCTTTCGGCCACCTGGGCGGCCAACTCACGGGTGGGGGTCAGGATCAGGGCGCGTGGACCACCCCGCGGGCTTGTGCGCAACCGGTTCAAGATGGGAAGTGCGAAAGCGGCGGTTTTACCGGTGCCGGTCTGGGCGCAGCCTAATACGTCCCGTCCTTCCAGGGCGAGTGGGATTGCCCGGGCCTGGATGGGTGTGGGGGTCTGGTACCCGCTGTCCCAGACGGCGCGCAACAAGCTGGGATCAAGACTGAGGTTTTCGAAGGTTCCGACGGCCTTGGATCCATTGGACCCAATTGAAGCGGACATTACACTTTCTTTGGACATAGACATTACACTTTCCTTCCCGGCTCGTGCCGGGAAGGCGCGAACCACTGAGTTTCAAAATCGGTCATCAAGTACAAATCCTAGTATAACGCTTTTTTGTCGTTTCAGCCACCTGAGCCCCTGAAGCTTTAAACGGAACTAATACCAAGCGGGATCTTGGCGCCTTTTACGCTGATCGTATCCTTTTCGTCCCCTGCCCGCCGACCGGGAAGCTCGGGTGCGATCGGGGGGGTACGCCATCGTGCCACTTTATTGCGGCGTGTCCGAGGAACTGGAAGCGGGTATGGCGTAATTTCCCATCATTATATACGATCGGAGTCATTTTTACCTTTTATCTATGGTAAGGGGGAAAACGCAGATGCAGCAGCTCGCCGATTTCTTCTGGCTCCGTCTTCCAAGACGCATCGCCGGCCTTCTTCCGGCCTGGCGCCGGATCGCGGTGGACGGGTACTTCCTGCAGGCCTGGCCCACGGCCGCGGCCTTGAGCATCCCCGCGGCGGCGATGATTGGGGCGATGACCGCCGTTCTGGCGCGCCTCAGCTTTGTGGGCCAAGGGCCGATTGCGGCCACCGGTCTTTATTCCAACTACCTCTGGTTCTTGCTCCTCGCGATGGTCGCCGGCACTGTCAGCAGGCACGTCGGGGCCTGGTTGCTGATCGGCTACGCTGTCCCTGACTTGCTTCTGCACCTTGGCGAGCGCTGGCTCGGCCTCCCCCGCATCTTCGCCTACCTGCTCCTCGCGTTCCCGACAGTCATCGTTGCGGAGCGGTCGTCCGCCGCCGGCGGGCGCCTTTGGCAGGCCCTGGCCCCCGGGATTCGTCTTAAGACGGCTCCCCATTGGATATCAGCCCTGGTGGCGGCGGGCTTCACCTACGCTTGGGGGACGGGTTTCGGCGCCATCTTGACTCCGGCGTATACCTGGGCCGGGCGAATGCTCAATTTCCAGGCCGCCTCCGTCCCGGCCCAAAATGTCTGGCTGCTGATGCTGGCCGCTGCGGTTGCCACCGTGGCACGATCCTTCCTGGCCAGGCGCGGCCCTGACCTGTGGGCGCCGCCACTGCCCCTCTCCTTCCGGCTGGATCGCTGGCTTCCCCGGCGCTCCTGGCAGCGGACGGCGGCCGAGGGTCTGATCGGATCCCTGGTGCTGGTCGGTCCGATGCCGGGCTTGCCCAACTTTCTTTTCAGGGCGGCGCTGTTCACCGGTTTGGGCGCCCTGGGCAAGGGGTTGATCCAGGTGCCGGTGCCGGCTGTCGCCGGCGGTTGGTTGTCCAAAGTTCCGGCCGGGCTCCAGCGGCCCGCGGTATTCGTCGGGGGATTGTTGTGCGCTTGGCTCCTGCTCACGGCAACCGGGCGGTTGCTACTGAAGCCCGCCGTGATCCTCGTGATGATGATGATCGTCGTGGCTGCCACCGAAATAGCCGGCACTGCGGCGCCGGCAACCGGAAAGGAGCGTGCGTCGGTATGAGCCTCATCTTCCGTTTTTTGATGATCGCAGGCGGCCTTTTGCTTTATCTGATCCCGAGCGTCGTCCTTGCTTCTTCTTCATCAAGTTCAAGCCCCGGCAACGTTCCAGTCAATGAGATCAAGTACTTCATGTCCGGCATAGTCCTGGTTTACTTCGGACTTTTTCCGAAAATACCGCAAGACTCCGGCGGGAGCGGTGGCGGATTGGATGGCAGCTTCACCGGGGATATCCCGTTGAAATTAGGAGAAAACACGATTAGCGTTCATGTCGTGGATCTGGCTGGCGGTTTGACCGCACCCCATCCGGTGCCGGCCGCCGCAGGTTCTTCAGGTTCCCCGAGCGGCAGGGAAGTCTTGACTGAATTGAACATTATCGGCGGAACACCCGGCGGAACCGAGTTGCGGCTGGATGTCCCGCTGACCCGCGCTGAACTGATCGGCATCCTGGTCCGGGCCATGGGAAATCCAGATCCCAGTCAACTCCTGGATGGGGCCGCTGCTTTTTCCGATACAGCGGATCACTGGGCGAGCGGGGAAATCGCCCTGGCCAAGAACATGGGCCTAACCGCCGGTTACCCCGATGCTACTTTCGCGCCCGACACCGGGGTCACCTCGGCGGAAGCCGTGGACTTGCTCAACAAAATCCTCGGCGTCGACCTTTTGCCCGGTCCGCTGTCTGAAGCCCCAATCGAAAAGGCCCTGGAGGCGGGAGTGATCGGCGCGGACAGCCCCTTGGCCGTTGATCCGGGCAAGGTCGTCCTCAAGGGCGAGTTTTACGATGCCTTCGGCGACGCCGCCCTGAATTTCCCCCTGGAAGACGGCAAGACCCTGTTGCAGACCTATATCAAGCCCGACCCGCCCAGCCTCGTCATCGACCCGCCGGCTCCGGTCACCCCGGAACCTACCACCCCCATCAGCGGGTCCGTCAGCCCCGATACGGTCACCGTCAAGGTCGGCGGAAAGAATGTAGAGATCCTCGATGGGAGCTTCACGGCTGACATCGAACTGGCGGTGGGCCCGAATGAAATCCTGGTCCAGGCCATAGACCTGGTCGGAAACGCGGCGCCCCAGACGGTTACGATCACCCGGACCGTCGGCGCTGCCGCCTCTATCGAGGTGCAGGGCCCGACGGTGGTCCTCACCGGCCAGACCGTGGAGTTTGGTGTCGTGGTAAAGGATTCCAACGGAGTGGTGATTAGCGGCGCCTGCGTCACCGGTACCATTGACGACCCGATTGCCGGCGTGGTGGAGGGGAACACCCTGCATGCCGGTACTACTCCCGGCGTGAAAACCATCCGCTGGCACTCCGGCGGTGTCACGGTCGTTACGGAAGTGGAGATCATCAAGCCCTGCGGGATTGAGATCGACCTCGGTGAAATCGGAGGTTGCTCCATTCAGGAGCTAGAAACAAGATTCTCAGATCAGGTCTCGGCCTCTGGGGCGGAAGCGCAACGCAACGCCGAGCACTTGAAGGGCCTGATCGATTTCTTCAACCAGCCTCCGGGGGTGTCCGTGGACCTCAACCAGTTGAACGCTCATCTCGATCGATTGGAAAAGATCCGGCTTGGGGCGAGGTAGGAGAGGAGACAGACACCTGGCCTTGGTGGAGGTGAATCCGCTGAAAGGGGTTTACTTCTTCAGGGAGATGGCGGCGTTTGCCGGGCGGCCGGCCTTCCTTCTATTGAACTTGATTGGAGTCACCCTTCTGGCTATCTCACAGGTGATTCCCGAAGACTTGGCTTCGCCGACCCTTTGGGACGAGGTATCCACCACCATCGGTTCCGCCCTTCTCACCATCGGGCTGACCCTGCCCATCGCCTTGTTCTACCAGATTCGATCAAACGCGGAAGCCTTCAAGATCCTGGATACCTGCAGCCGAGTCGGGATCGATTCCATCTTCGTATCACGAAAGGAGGACAGCAAGGCCCTGCGCGACGCCATTGATGAAGCCATGGCCAGGACAAACGAGATCGAGCTGCTCGGAATCGCTTTCCGTACGTTCTTTGACGCCAGCAGCGAGTCGACTAAAGAAGTTCGGGCCAAGGTGAACTCTCCGAGCGTCCCCCTGCGGGTGTTGATGCTGGATCCGGGTTGCCAGGCCGCCAAACGGCGGGCCGCGGTGGAGATTGGAAGCGCGACCATCGATGATATCAAGTTCACGCTGGATAACGGCCTGGTGGCGACGGCGCAGGAGCGTCTCCGAAAAGCTTTCACCGGATCGGACACCGGTGGCGGCGGCGGTGTTGGAAACGTTGGGGCGGCTGGAAACGTTGATCCGGCCTCGTGGGTTCCACGTGAAGACGATTCTTCCCTCCGGGACTACCGGGAGAAGATCAACCTGGAAGTGCACCTTTACACGTACGAGCCTGGTATCTTTATGATGCGCTTTTCGGACACCCTTTTCGCCGAGCAGTACCATCGCGGCAGGCCGGCGGCACGAGTCCCGGTGGGAAGTTGTATCGGCAAATACATGCCGGTTGTGCAGTATCGAGCGGGGCGAGCCGGTTTCGAATTCCTTCAGTCACACTTCGCCACCTTGTGGAAAGAGGGAAGGGATGTCACTGACAAGGTCTTGAAGCGGGCGGTGCTGCAGGAAAAAACCTGCCGGGCAAGTTTGTCCGGACGGCACTGAACGAGGGAAGGTCCGGCATGAACTGGGGTTGCCGTAAGCTGACGATACAACTCCTTGGCACGATACTATCCCTGTTCCTTTTCACCGGATGCGGTGCTCCGGCAGGCACGCCGGAGCCTGCGCAACCGCCGGCCACGCCTCCGTCTGCAGTGAATCTGCCACAGATCGAAGTTGACCCGGATGGTTTCAAGGCGGACGGTGAACCATTCAGGTTCATCGGAGCAAACGCCGTGAATCTCGTCTTTTACGATGACTGGAATCTGAGCGTGGAAGAAGCGATCAGGACCGCCAGGGAGAACGGGCTGACCGTGCTCAGGCTGTACCTGGATTGGGGATGGGGAAAACCTGAAGACTATGACCAAATTCTCGACATCGCCGCTAAACAGGGCGTCTACGTGCTGCTCGCTCTGACGGACTGCGTTCCCAGTTCCAAGTCGCCCTATTGCGACCTTGCAAGTGAACAAAGTATGGAGGCCTTCAAGGATCGAATCAGTCAACTCCTCACCCGGAGAAACGCTGTAAACAATAAACGTTACGTAGATGATCCGACAATTATGGCCTGGGACATTGCGAACGAACCTGAATTGCGGCGCTTCAGTTATACCCAAACTCGGGAGTGGATCAGCGAGATTGCGGCACACGTCAAGACCGTCGACCCAAATCATCCCGTGACCATCGGCCTTGCCTCCGACAGTTCCGCATACGACCAGGACGGTCCGTCTTATAGCGCGCTTGATGTCCCTGAACTTGACTTTTATTCATTTCATTATTACGTTGTGCCGTCAAGCTGGGATGGGGAACAGCCGCCAGCCGGTTTTACCTCCCGAATTGCATTCCGTGCCAGGAAACTAATCTTACTTGGTAAACCCGTCGTCATGGAGGAGTTTGGATTCAGCCCTTCCGGAAAACTCAATCTCGGGATCAGGTCTGATCCGGAACGGATAGGGCTCTACTTGAAGGTTTATCAAGATTCGATGGACGCTGCTTTTTCTGCGGGGGCTTCCGGCGTCATGTTTTGGAGCTGGGGTGTTGCAGGGGCCAGGGATGTCCCGATGTGGTGGAGCCCGGAGGACCATAGTGTTGAAGATACGGAATTGGCAAGCTTGCTGCGTAACTATCGAATCCCGCAACAACCCTGATCCGCGCCATAGCACAGGGGAGGTGCGTTACGATGTTCACCAGGCTTCGCACCGACGCAGCGATCTTTTTAATCATCGCGATCTCCTTGCTCTTGTCCCTTGCGTCATGCCGCGGACCGAATGCGGACAAAGCACCCCGGACACCCTTGGATGAAGCCGGTTCCGGCTTGACATCTTCGTCCACGACCGAACCCGCGCCGGGTCCTGCATCCGGTTCCTCGTCCGGCTCCGCATCCGATCCGGCATCCGGTTCCTCGTCCGGCTTCGTACCCTCACCCGTTTCCCTTCAGACCCGGGAGGTGACCTTCCGGGTCAAGGTACCGCAGGGCACCCCGCCGGGCGAACAGGTGTACGTCCTGGTCTGGCCCCTGTTGGACTGGACCTGGACCCAACACGTACCCCTGAAACCGGAAGGCGGCGGGGTCTGGTCGGGCGCCGTCGCTATGGAAGAGGGGGCCCTGGCGCACTATGTCTACGACCGCTGGGACGAGAAAGAATGGGGTGAAGCTTTCAAGGCCAAGCGTGAGACCGCCGGTGAGCGTGTACCGGTTGAAAGCCGCCTCCTGCTGGTGACATCGGAACTGCAGATGGTCGAGGACGTCATCGCCGGATGGAACGACCTGCCGGGCACTGCGCCCACGGGCACGGTGACGGGCACCGTGGTTGACGCGGAGACCGGGAAACCCTTGATGGACGCCAACGTTTCGGTTGGTGGAATACATACTGCGACTGATTTTGACGGCCGTTTCCGATGGGACGGGGTCGCCGCCGGAGGGCAGCGGATCACCGTGCACCGTAACCTGGGTGACTACAAACCCGCGGCTGCGACGGTGGAGGTGCCCCCCGGGGATGCCGCCGAAACGGTGATCTCTATGCAGGCGACCCGCCCGGTGCGGGTCACTTTCGAGGTGGCCCTGCCGGAGGATACCCCGCCCGAGGCCGAGATCCGGCTGTTGGGCGGGGCCTTTCAGGCCGGGGCCCGCCCGGGACCCCACCCCAACCAGCCGATCATGGCCGAGGCCCTGGATTTCCCTGTTTTGCGCAGGTCGGCCCCCGGCCGGGCCAAGGGCTCCCTGGACCTCTATGAAGGTACCTATCTCCAGTACTATTACTCCATCGGATCCTTCAGCCACGGCCGGGAGTTCGACACGTCCGGGCAGGAGGTCTACCGGAGTTTCCTGCCAGGCCTGTCCTCGACCGTTCGTCGCGATTCCGTCGCCGCTTGGCGCGCGCCGGGTCAGAGCCGGGTGAAACTGCGGCTGACTGTACCCCCAAACACCGCGCCGAATGCGTACGTCTCCCTGGTCGACGGACCGACTCACTGGATGACCCGGACGGGCCCGCTGGAGTGGACCTTTTTCCTGCACGGCTCCCCGGGCCAGGAGTTTAGGTACCGGTACGTCCTGGCCGAGGATATCGCGCGGGAGGAAGGATCCGCTGGGCTTCAGGAAGTCTGGCACACCCTGGTCATACCACCGTCGGATACCGTGCGGGAAGAACGGATCCGGAGCTGGTCCGGGTACCCCGCGGTGGAGATACCCGAGGCCGGCCGGCCGGCGCAGGTTACCTTCCGGGTCACGATTCCGACGTCCGCGCCGCCCGGGGCCGTGGTGCGGCTGCTCGGCGACGACCCCGTCCTGGCCGGGGGAATATCCATGACCCCGCAACCGGGAAACCCCTGGCTGTACGAAGTTACTACCGGCCTGGCCAGGGCCGGGGAGATCTCCTATCGCTACGAACTGGGATTGCCGGGTGCCGTTACGGGTCCGGCTGCGAGCGCTGCTTCAGGGTCTGCTGCGAGCGCTGCTTCATCTCCTAATCCGGCTCCTGGTCCGGCTCCCGCTTCGGCTCCGGGTCCAGCTCCCGGTCCGGTCTCGGTGCCGTTCGCATCCCGCCAGGCCGAGATTACCTATAGCGGCCAGGTGCTGGACGATTGGGTCACGGACTGGAAGAGATCCCCGTCCGGTTCCCAGGGAACACGCCCGGGATTCATCGCGGGCGTGTACACCCCCGACTTCTGGAGCCAGGGGTTCCTGGCCCTCTCTCCAGGCACCTTCGAACGGATCAAGACCCATAACGGAAACCTGGTTGTCGTCTCCTCGGTCTGGAGTTACGGACAGACCCAGCCCTTGCCTGCCGTGGAATCCCGGCAGATCCGGGCTGGTTCGGTTTACACTCCCCGGGAGGACCTGCTGGCCCAGGCCCGCCTGGCGAAGGAGAAGGGGCTGAAGGTCATGCTGGGGCCCCAGTTCAACATGGAGATGTCGCCGGGGGGCGTCCAGGCGGTTTGCCGCGACCAGAACGCCGCCTGGTGGCGGGCTTGGCTCGGCGAGGCGGAGCGCCTCTGGCTCTGGAACGCCCGGGTGGCGGCGGAGATGGAGGCCGAGGTCTTGATGCTCCCCGGACCCTGTTTTCACGTCTTCGGTGAAGCCGTCAGCTTCGGATCTCCCGAGTTCGCCTCCGAGTTCGACGACCGGGTGACCGCGCTGATCTCCAGGGTGCGGCAGGAATACCGTGGAAAGCTGCTGGTCACCGGTAGCGCGCGGGGGTTCAATTTCCCGAAACGGGCGGACCTGGTCGGGGTGACCACCTTCGATACGGGCCACCCGGACCTTCCATTTGACGCCACCGTGGCCGATTGGCGCACCGCTTATGACCGTTTGTTCGCGGAAAGGGTGGACCCGCTCCATTCCTACTGGAACAAGCCGGTCTTCTTTTACACGGTCCACCTGCCGTCGATCCCGGGCGATCCGGACCCGACCGGCCAGACGGTGCAGGCCCGCCGGTTGGAAGGTTTCTTTCAGGCGCTGGAGAGCCGGTCGTGGATCGACGGAACCCTCTCCTGGGCCTACAGCATGATCGACGTACCTTTGTTACCAGGCGAGGGGGTCAGGGCCCGGCCGGCCGAGGCGGTGCTGGCCAAGTATTACGG
>JACPQU010000156.1 GCA_016190305.1 Bacillota bacterium | reverse complement strand
TTCCGCCTCCTGGAGGCCGGTGCTACAGGCTATCTTCTGAAGGGAGCGGATCCGGATGATCTGCTCCAGGCGGTCCGGATGGCTTCCCGGGGGGAAACCTACCTGGATCCTTCCCTGGCCCGCCTGCTTGTGTCCGATTTCATCCGGCAGCGGCGCTCCCGTGTCTTGATGGGAGCGGCCTCCCTCTCGGATCGGGAGGCGGAGGTGCTCCGCTTGATCGCGACAGGGAAGACAGGCCGGGAGATCGCCCGTGAACTCACCATCAGTCCCCATACCGTGGAGCGTCACCGCAGCAAGCTCATGGCCAAGCTGGGATTACGCAACAAGGCGGAACTCGTCCAGTACGCCGTCCGGCGCGGTCTGGCGGAGCAGGTTTAGGATAACTGGGGTCCGGAGTCCGTGGAGTCTCCGGGTTCCCCAGGCTTTCCGGGCTCCCCAGGCTGTCCAGGTTTCCCAGTTTTCCAGGTTCCCCATGCTATCCGGATTCCACTGCCGCCCTGTCGGGATGAGGTACTGGTAGTTGTTTATCATCCTCGGATGATGGTTAGCTGCGAGCCCAAGGGCTGCCGACCATGACCAAAACCGTGGTTTAGACCGGGAAGCGCAGGCAGTTAAGACGCCATTCAAAAGACGGAAAGACGCCATTCCCAAAATGGCGTCTTTCCCTTTTTAAGAATACGTCCCGGTTACGATGTGTCGCGGAATCACCGGCGGCTATGCTGGAGTCAAACAGGGAGGTGACACAAGTTGCCAGATGTTACCAGGCGCCAGTTGCTGCGATGGATCGGCGCCGGCGGAGCAGGAGTTGCCTCCGGTGTGATTCCGTTCCTGGCAGCGGCCGGCCAGGCCGGGGACGCCAAGGGCACCGCCCGCGAGCAAACCCTGCAGAGCACCGGCCGCCAGTGGGTGATGGTGGTGGATCGCAAGAAGTGCGAGGGCTGCACCACCATCGACAAGCCCCCCCGGTGCAAGGCGGCCTGCAAGAAGGAACACTTCGTTCCGGAAGAGCAGAACTGGATGGAGGTCTACGAGGCCCCCGACGAGGGCGGAGGCACCTACTTCAAGCCCCGGCCCTGCCAGCACTGCGAGAAGGCTCCCTGCGAGCACGTCTGCCCGGTGGAGGCCACCTATTACAACCCCGACGGCCTGGTGCTCATCGACCACGAGCGGTGCATCGGCTGCCGCTTCTGCCTCGCCGCCTGCCCCTTCCAGGCCCGCTACTTCAACTGGGGGAAACCGGAGAATCCGCCCGGCGCCGCCTTCGCCAGCTACTCGCCCGAATACCCGGTTCCCCATCGCATCGGCACCGCTGAAAAGTGCATGTTCTGCGGTCACCGGCTGCGGCAGGGCAAGCTCCCCGCCTGCGTGGAGGGCTGTCCGATGCAGGCCCTCTGGATGGGAGACCTGACGGAGGACGTGGCCACCAACGGCACCGAGGCGGTGCGATTGTCCGCTTTCTTACACGAGCGTCACGCCTACCGGGACAAGGAAGAGCTGGGGACCCGGCCGCGGGTCTTCTACCTACCCGGTCACGGTGAGGACTACGGGAGGTGAGCATGGTTGAACGCGGAAGCTGAAGTGCGGGAAATGGAGGCCGCCGTGCTGCGCCCGGTGACGGAACGAAGCAGGACCTTCATTCTCTTCGTCCTGGCGGCGGTCGCCGTCATCCTCTGGGCCCTTTACGCCTGGAGCGTCCAGCTCCGGAACGGCCTGGAGGTCACCGGGATGCGGAACCACGTCTCCTGGGGATTCTACATCACCAACTTCGTTTTCTGGATCGGGATCAGCCACGCGGGGACCTTCATCTCCGCCGTGCTCCGCCTGACCGGTGTCGGCTGGCGCACCCCGGTCGTCCGGATGGCCGAGTTCATGACGGTCGGCGCCCTCCTGGTCGGCGGCGCCATGCCGGTGGTCGACCTGGGCCGGCCGGACCGGATTCTGAACCTCATCTACCATGGCCAGCTCAACTCGCCGATCCTCTGGGACCTCCTCTCGGTGACATCTTACTTCACCGGCACCTTGATCTACCTGTACCTGCCGCTCATCCCGGACCTGGCCACCTGCCGGGACCGGCTCAGCGACAAGGTGGGCCCGCTGCGCCGCTGGTTCTTCCACACCTTCTCCCTTGGGTGGCAGGGGACTCCTGAGCAGTGGCGGCTGCTGAACAAGGGGATCCGGGCCATGTGCATGATGATCATCGCCGTGATGATCAGCGTCCATACCGTCGTCTCCTTCATCTTCGCGATGACGTGGCGCGCCGGGTGGCACAGCACCATCTTCGGCCCCTATTTCGTAATCGGGGCCATCTACTCGGGGATCGCCGCCGTGGTCACCGAGATGTGGATCTTCCGGAAGACCTTCCGCTTCCAGAAGTACATCACCCCGAACCACTTCCGCTGGCTGGGGAACATCCTCCTGGCGGCGGGACTGGTCTACTTCTACTTCACCTCCGCGGAGTACATCACCGCCGTCTACAAGATGTCCGAGCATGAACTGGGGCTCCTGCAAGCCCTCTTCCACGGCCCGTACTCCGGTTACTTCTGGAGCTACTGGATCGGCGGCATGGCCATCCCGCTGTTGCTCCTGTCCCTGCCCCGGACCAGGAACATGCTGGGGATCGGCATTGCCTCGATACTGATCAACATCTTCATGTGGATCAAGCGCTACTTCATCGTCATCCCCTCCATGGCGGTGCCGCTGCAACCCACCCCCTGGGGGAGCTACAGCCCGACCTGGGTGGAGATCTCCATCGTCGCCGCCACCTTCGCCGGCTTCGCCCTGATCGTGGGAACCCTGGGCAAGTCCGTTCCCCTGATCCCCATGTGGGAGATGGCCGAGGAGCTGGAGATCGAATCGGATGCCAGGGACCTGGCGGAACGGAAACGCTCGGCGCCGCGGCCTGCCGGTCCCGTACCCGGTTACGCGCCCGGGGGAGGTGCGGGGAGATGAAGCGGATGCGTTTGGATCTGAGGTGGGGCTGGCGTTGGGGCAAGGGTAGGGGCAACAGTTTGGGCAAAGGCTGGGGCAGGCGTTGGGTCGCGCACCGGGCCAGGATTCTTTTAGCCCTTTCGACGGCCGCCCTCGTTACTCTCTTCGGAGCGGGCTGGATCGCGGAAGCCGCGTCCCACGAGGCCGGCCGGGGGACAGAGACGGCGGCGGGGGCCGGGACGGGGGTCCTGACGGGTGCCGCCTCGGGATCCGGAACCCGGATCCGGGTCCAGGTGGGCCACGAAGGGTTCAAGGTGCTCGACGGCGGCGCGCTCGAGGCGCGGGCCGGCGAGCGGGTGGAGATCACCTTCGTTTACGGGGACGGGGACCTCGGACACGACAATCCCCACCAGGTCTACTTCCCGACCCTGGACCTGAAAAGCGGAGTTCTGAACGAGGGAAACCAGGAGAGCACGGTGTCCTTCACGGCGACTGAAACCGGAAAGATCCCGATGAAGTGTGTCCGGCAGTGCGAGGGTCACAAGCTGCTGCAAAACGGCTTTCTTACAGTGGACTCCGCAGCCGCCAAGGCCCAGCCTTCCCGGATCCAGGTGGTCGGCGCGGCCGGGAAGGCCGGTATCGAGATTTCAGCCGCTCTGCAGGCCGAAACCGGGGAGCCGCTCAAGGGCGCCCGCGTGCTCTTCTACAGGGCAGGATCCTTCCTTGGAGCAGAAGGGGTCAAGCTGGGGGCGGTTCTTACCGATGCGAACGGGATCGCCCGGCTTGCCTACACACCTCGACGCGAGGGGGATATCGAAGTCAGGGCCGTGTTCGAAGGCAACGCGGCCTACCGGGGCGGCGAGGCCATCTCCACCGTGGAGGTCCCCCAGTCAGCGGTCAACCGGTATGAGTTCGAGCCCCGCGACCTGTACATCCCATTCCTCGGCAATTGGACACTCGCAGCCATCCTGGCCTTCGTCTGGACCGTATTCTCGTACTCGGTAATCTCCGGTGTCCGCACGCGGTGGGCAAGGGCGGGTCTCGCAGCGGCGGCCGCAACCACGCAACGGTTGGCTGGTGCGGCCGCGCGGGAAGCCCACGCTATGGGCGGAACCCACGGAGGCGCCTCCGTCTGGGCCGCCGACGACTTCATTGAAGAGAGGGAGGAGGGAGATATGAACGGTACCGTCTGGAAAGTGGCCGTCGGCGTTGTGGCCCTGTTGCTTGCCCTTACATGGATTGCCGACGGCTTCCGCGCCAACGCGGAGCACGAGCAGCGGATCGCGGCGGAAGGTCAGATCCGCGGTGACCTGGCCGTCGTCGCTCAGGGCCTCCAGTCCCTGGAGAGAGAGATCGTGCCTCTTTCGGCCAAGCAGGACCGGCTGGCCGCACTGGTGGCCGGGCTGCAGGAGAACGTGGAGAGCCTGACCCAGCTCAAGGCCACCATTGTCCAGGTCGACCAGCGGGTGCAGGAATTGCGGACCGAAGTCCTGGCGAGCAGGACGCCGGCTGCAACAACGGCCAAGCCCGCCGAGCCGGCGCTCAAGGAGATCCCATTGACTGCTTATCATTTCGGCTGGGATCCGGGCAAGGTGGAGGTCAAGAAGGGTGACCGGGTCCGGCTGCTGGTGAACACTGACTCCGGGAGGCTATCTCCGGGCCTCCTGGTCAAGCCTGCCGGGCAAGACTTGGACAAACACGGCATCGGTATCGAGGCTTATGGAATCGAGCAGGAGGTTCCCTCCGGAAAGGAGGTGGCGGTTGAGTTCACGGCAGACAAAACCGGCGAGTTCCCCATCGTCTGCACCGTCTGGTGCGGGATCGGGGAACTTCAGGGCGGCGGCGGACGCAGGGGCCATCCGGACATGGTCGGCACCTTGATTGTCAAGTAAATCGGATTCCGGCCGTCTGTACCGGAACCTGAAGGGTCACCCTGCTGTTTTCCACTCAGAAAGGAGAGTGAACCATGAGTTCAAAGATGAGATTAAAGAGAAGTGCGCTGATTCCGATCTGCATTTTAATCCTGGGCTTGTCCCTGATTGCTATCGGTATGGTGAGCGCCGAAACGGCGCCGTCCGGCCAGAAGATCGTCGTCCTCAAGCTCGGCAGCCAGAAGGCCGCGGTGGATGACCAGCCGATGGATCTGGATGCCGCTCCGGTCATCATCAACGGCCGCACCATGGTGCCGATCCGCTTCATCGCCGAGGCCCTGGATGTGCAGGTGCGGTGGAATGCGGACACCCAGACCGTGGTAGTCGGGCCGAAGGGGGCTGACCTCTCCGATGTGACCTTCCCGGCTGCCGTGAGCGGTGTGGCCGATGACGAATACGTGGCCAACGCCGCTGACTTCGTGGCCGCCGCCGACTGGAAACAGATGGAGACGGCGCGCGTGGATCTGAGCGAGATGGCCTTCACGCCCAAGAACCTTACCTTCGAAGCGGGAAAGCCTTACAAGCTCGAAATCCACAACATCGGCGCGGTGAAGCACGAGTTCACGGCCGGACAGTTCTACCGTTCCATCGCCCTGCGGAAGGTGCAGGACGACCAGGGCGAATTCAAGCTGCCCTACGCCACGGAGATCGAGGTTTTCGCCGGTGAACGGACGGACCTCTACTTTGTGCCGCTGATCCCGGGGACCTACGAACTGGTCTGCGAGATCCCGGGGCATAAGGAAGCCGGCATGTTCGGGACGATCACCGTGACCGGCGCCGCGCCCAGTTCGCCCCGGATCGAGCTCGGCAAGGTCTCCACGGTGACAAACGTGGTGGATGCGGAAGCCCGGGTGCAGGCGGCTGATTGGAAGAGCTTGCAGACGGTGGATATCGAAGTGGGCGAAATGTACTTCAAGCCCCAGGACGTGCCCCTCAAGGTCGGCGTCCCGTATAAGCTGCAACTGATCAACAAGGGCACGGTCAAACACGAGGCCGACGCCGCCGAGTTCTTCCGCACCGCGGCGGTCCGCAAAGCCCAGGACATAATGAGCGAGGTCAAAGGTCCGACCTTCAATGAGATCGAGGTTTTCGAGGGAGAGCAGGTGGATCTGTACCTGATCCCCACGCAAGCGGGCACGTACGAACTGGCTTGCCGGATCCCGGGCCACTACGAAGCCGGTATGCACGGCACGATTGTGGTCGAGCCCTGAAATACAAGCTCTTTGAATCCGCTGTTTGAAATCAACTCCATAGGACATCCCCCCGGCTGCTGTCCGTTCCCGTGCCCGGGGGGATGTCCCTTTTTCCAGGGGGTGCCTTTCAGCTTTCAGCAGGTTTCCCCTGGCGTGAAGTCCTCTTTTATTGGGGAGGAATCCTCTGGAATGGTTCCTCGGGAAGAGTCGCCTGCCGCCTCAGGGGAGCCCTCCCTCAGGCTCTCCATCACCCGCTCCGGGGTCGCCGGGAACTCGTAGATCCGGCTCCCGGTGGCGTTGCAGACGGCATTGAGCACCGCCGGGATGGTGGCGACCAGAGATCCCTCGGCCAGGCCCTTGGCGCCGAACGGGCCGTGGGGATCGGGCTCCTCCACGAGGTACACCTCCACCTCCGGGGCATCCGCGATGGTGGGCAGGTGCATCTTGCGGAAGGTGTCGGTGAGCAGCCGTCCATCCTTCATGACCATTTCCTCCGCCAGGGCCATCCCGGTTCCCATCACGCAGCCCCCCTCCATGTTGGCCCGGATACGGTCGGGGTTCAGGGCGCGCCCTGAATCCTGGACGACGATGATCTTGTGGGGGCGGACCTTGCCCGTCGCCTCGTCCACCTCGACGATCGCCGCCTGCACGTAAAAGGTGAGGGCCATGTAGTGGGGTGATTTCCCGGCAAGCGTTTCCCCGGCGAGGGCATGCTGCGGGACTCCGGTTACACTGCCGCCGGTGCCGCCGGCGACATCGGTTTTAATGGTGCCGCCGTCCTCCGTATCGTAGGCGGACCAGCTCTGGACGGGACCCGAGACGTCCACCTCGACCCAGGGAGAAGAGGTCAGGGGGCCCTCGTAGCGGTGGGTGACCCGGAGATCAAAACCACGTTTCTCAGCGAGGGCGGGTAGCTGAGCAAGGGTCATGAGCATCCGCTCCTCCCCATCGATCCGGGCGGCCACCCGGTCTCCGAGGATCCGGACGCTTTCCGACTGAATCCCCGTTTCGGCATCCACGAATTCCTTCAGAACGGACAGGAAACGCTCCGCCGTTTCCACGACGGCGTTCCCCACCATGTAGGTCTGGCGCTGGGCGGCCCCGAAGGCCCCGCCCACCACGGCGGTGTCGGCGTGGAAGATGCGGATCCGGTCCGGACGGATCCCGGTGACGGCGGAGACGATCTGGGGCAGCACCGTGCTGACCCCCTGCCCCAGGTCCACCACCGAGGTGGTTATGTACAGCTCAGCTCCGGCCCCCCTGGCATTTCCGGCCCCGCCGGTTCTGCCGGACTCGTTGGCCCCGCCGGCCCAGCCGGACCCTCGCGTCTCTCCAGGGACCAGCTCAATGACCGTATCCACCGACTCTTTGAAACCGAGGCCGACCCCGACGCTCTTCATGGAGCAGCCGATCCCCACCCCGATCCGTTTGCCGGGGCCCGGTACGGGCGTTCCCGTTTCGTTTCCGCTCCCGGCACCTTTTCCGGCACCCGCCAGGATCTCCCCCAGCTTTTCCAGGCACCGGGCTGCGGAGATCTTTCCGGTCAGGACCTGCCCGGTGGGGAGGCGGGACCCCTCCCGGACCACGTTTCGGATCCGGAACTCCAGGGGATCGATGCCCAGCTCCTCCGCCATCAGTTCCAACTGGGTTTCAACCCCGAACTGGAACCGCTCGCTGCAGAATCCCCGGAGGGCGCTGCCGATGAGGTTGTTGGTGGTCACGGCTACGACCTCCAGGTCAAGGTCGGACCAGAGGTAAGGGCCGTTGGACAGGATGGCCACCTGCTGGGCGACGAGGGGGGAGACGGCGGCGTAGGCCCCGGAGTCCATGATCATCCGGCCCTGGAGCGCGGTGAGCTTTCCGTCCCTGGTCGCCCCGGTCTTCAGCCACAGGGAGACGGCGTTGGCCTTGGTGCCGAAGCGAAGGGATTCCCCCCGGTTGAAGGCCATCTTCACCGGGCGGCCGGTCTTCAAGGCGCCCAGGGCCACGAATGCCTCGAGCATGACGTCGTTCTTCCCGCCGAAGGCGCCGCCCACCGGCATGGTCTTGATCCGGATCTTCTCCCTGGGGAGCAGGAGATTGTCGGACAGGACGCCCTGGACGTAGGTCGGAACCTGGGTGGGCGACCAGATGATCACGCCGCCCTCCCCGTCGGGCTCGGCCGCGGCTGTCTCCGTCTCCATGTAGCCGTGGGCCTGGAACGGGGCGCGATAGGAGCGCTCCATGACCACGTGAGAGGAGGCGAAGCGGCCGGCAGCGTCGCCGCCCCGGACGGTGGCCCGCGCCGCCACCGGGCCCCATTCGTGCACCAGGGGCGCCCCCTCGGCCAGGGCCTCCTCCGGGCTGGAGATGACCGGAAGAGAGCGGTAAGTGATCTTTATTTTCTTCAGGGCCTCGTCCGCTGCCCGGTGGTTCCCGGCGAGGACCACGGCGACCGGCTCCCCGATGAAACGCACTCGCCCGTCGGCCAGGAGCGGGCGATCCTTCACGAACCGGCCGAACCGGTTCGGTCCCGGGACATCGGCCGAGGTCAGGATCCCCGCCACCCCGGGGACGGCCATGGCCTCGCGGGTATCAAGATGCTCGATAACCGCGTGCGGATGGGCCGCCAGAAGGGGACGCGCGACGAGCTGGTTTTCCCGGTAGAGATCGTCCGTGAACAGAAGCCGCCCGGAGGCGCGCTCGGGAAGATCCTTGCTTATAAAAGAAGTACCGGAGACTGGAAACTCAGTTCCAAAGGCCGGAAACGAAGCGCCGGGCGCGGGCGCTTTCGGACCGGGAAGCTCTTCGTCCCGGGAGCGCGGAAGTTCGCCCCGGCCCCGCATGATCGCCGCCCCCCGCTGCACCGCCTCGACGATCCGGGCGTAGCCGGTGCAGCGGCAGTAATTTCCGGCCACGGCCTCCTTGATCTCTCCGGGGGTGGGATCGGGATTCCGGTCGAGCAGGGTCTTGGCGGCCATGATCATCCCCGGAGTGCAATAGCCGCACTGGACCGCCCCGGCGTCGATGAAGCCCTGTTGCAGGGGGTGGAGGTTTCCGGTCGTGACGGAGAGGCCCTCGATGGTCTCCACCGAGGTTCCCTCCAGTTCCTTCATCCCCAGGACGCAAGCCTGCCGGGGCCTGCCGTCGACGATCACCGTACAGCTCCCGCATTCGCCCCTGGAGCATGCTTCCTTGGTACCAGTGAGATGAAGTCCGTCGCGAAGGTATCGGAGCAGGGTGGTGCCCGGCACGTACTCCGCTACGTGGGGCGCACCGTTCAACCGGAAAGACACCTTGGACATATTCTCTCTACCGCCTCCTGCCGCTGTGATACAAGTGCGCGGCCCGCTCCGGAGAGCAAGCCGCGCACCTTTAGTTCTCGAACCGGGTGACCAGGTCCTACTTCGCGATCGACCGGCCGGCTTTGGCTCCGGCGGGCTCCTCGTAGTAGGGCTCCACGAACTTGAAGAACTTGTCGAGAGTGGCCTGACCCGGGGCCTTGGTGATGAGGGAAACCACCACCATGGTCACGGCGGCTGCGAGGAGGCCCGGCCCGGAGGGATCCCAGCCTCCCCACACCGCCCTCGGGATGAAGTTCAGGTAGGTGCCCCCGATAATCGCTGTACCGCTGAAGATGGAGACGATGCATCCGACCGCCGTGGCCCGCTTCCAGTAGAGGGCTCCGACGGCCACCGGCATCAGGACGGCAACGACCGCAAAGGTGGCGGCCCCTAGCATACCGATCATGGCCGGTGGTTTATAAGCCAGGATCAGGATGATTACGGCGATGATCCCGATGGACCAGCGGCTGATCTTGAGCTCATCCCTGGAATCGACCTTCCTTCCGGTCAGGGGTTCCCAGAAGTCACGCTTGACCATAGAACCCAGGGCGAGGAACTGGGAGTCCACCGTTGACATCATAGCCGAGAGGGCGCCGATGAAGATCAGGGCGCCCAGCCAGGCCGGCAGGTACTCAACCACGAACTTCGGGACCAACTGGTCGGCCTGTTTTAGCCCCGGGAGGACGACCTTACCGTAGACCCCGATCAGCACCGCCGGGATGTAGGTGGATGCGATGATCAGAGGCCAGAAGGTCACCAGGGACTTGATAGTCCTGGTGGAGCGGGCGGCATAGAAGCGCGCGAAGATATGGGGCTGCATCACGCTGGAGAAACAAAACACGAAGAACCAGGTCCAGATGGCCCTGGGGTTCCAGAACCCGGTCGGCCCCTGCCGTGCGAAGAAGTTGGGGGTCGCCTCGGCCGCCCTTCGGGCCCCTTCCGCGAACCCTCCCGCTTCCCCGGCGATGGCGAAAAGGGTGATCCAGAGGAAGATGAAAAGCAGGGATCCCTGGAGGGCGTCGGTCCAGGCCACCCCGCGCATGCCGGCCAAGAGCACGTAGACCACCAGGATCACGGTGGTTATGGCAGCACCCGCGTAGTAGGGAATGGCTCCGCCGGTGAGGGCGTTGATGAAGTGTCCGGCCCCCATCGGCTGCAGGGCCATAAAGGGAAGGGTGAAAAGAACGATGACTACGAACATGATCACAGCCAGGGCCCGGCTCTCGAAGCGCTCCCGGAAGAGATCGACCGGTGTCAGGTACCCGTATTTCTTACCCAGCATCCAGACCCGGACTCCGATCAGGTAGAAGCCAAGCCCGGCGGCGATGGTCCCCGGGGTCATGGCGCCGATCAATCCGGGCCCCAGATTATAGACCATGCCTGGGACCCCGATGAAAAGGAAGGCGCTGACCAGGCTGGCATACGAGGTCATGACCAGGATGAAGGGTCCCAGGGTGCGGTTCGCGACGTAGTAATCTTCCACTGTCTTGGAACTGACCCGGTTGGCCAGGATCCCTTTCGCAAGGAGTATGGCGAAGAAGAGCAGTAGGATGAAGATCCCTACAGCTGTGTTCAAGCTACTCACCCCTCTTCTCGAACTCTTCGATCTTCTTCGGCCAGGCGTAGGCCGTGAAGAGGCCGGAGGTCAAGGAAAGGATCGCGTAAAGCGCAATCACGTAGACCATCCAGGCCGGAATGGCGCCGCCGATCATGGAAGCATTGATCCCGGGCCCCGCGAAGGTAAGGATGAGAAGAAAGATCACAGCGAAAGGAACGAGCCAAGCTTTCCTCGACAAGCTGATACCCCCTTTTTTAACGGTTCCTGGATGTATTACCTTGAGAACCGGTCTGACAAGGCCTGTTCTGACCGGTTCAACTTTCTTGACATCACCCCCTGACCGGATCCACCCTGGGTGCGGTTTTATGAGCGGACGGTTTAAAAGGATGTGTAGTGGTCGCAAATCAGGTTGCGGGATTATGTGCCGGATGCGCGCCTGGTGGAAGTTCTTGCAGCCTGACAGCGGGGAAAGTGGCAATATCTAAGCCGGAGAAGTAACAGTCCTCTGCAAGTGATCTCATAAGAACCACATAAGAATAAGACAAGTTATTGAAAAAGGTGATTTATGGTAATATTGTAAACATTTGTCCTGGCGGCGGTCAAGCGTGTTAAGGAAGACAGAAAAAGAGAAGGGGCCCACGCCGTCAGCGGGACCCCGGATCAATATAGCATATCAACACTACGTTATATAAATACTTCGATTCCTGAGTGTTTTCGTACTCGCGTTCCTGGTTATTCTGCAGGGAGTTTCTTCAACTTGCCTGTTCGTACACGTCGATGCAGGACTGGGAGCCGTTGACGATGGCGGCCTTCCGCTGATGGGCGATCCCCGGGTTGAGCCCCGCGGCGAACCCTTGGAGCCAATCCCCCAGCAAGGAACACATCGTTTTCCCCGAGACCCCGGTCTCTTTCCAGTGCTCGAGGTGCAGACAATCGACGTGGTGCCACTCGATGCGGTTCACGGAGGCCTGGGCCACCTCGACGACCTGGTCGCAGGGCATCCCGTCCAGGAAACAGTTCTGCAGAAGGCCGAAGGTTTCCTGGACCCCCATCGGATTTTTGGATCCTGTCGGGCCTTCGCGGAGCGCTTCGTCAGTATTCCGCCCGTGATCCCGGTAGATCTCGCGCATCGCTTGGATCCCCGCGTCGCCCAGCTTTTCCTCGGAGGCCTTGACCGCTGCGCCTTCCCTCGTCTCGACGGCGGCGATCTGGCTGTAGAGCCAGTTTTGGATGGACATCTCCTGGGCTTCTATCTCCAACTGCAGGTCGTCGGCGGGGGGATCATACTTGCTCAGGATGTCTTCGGCCATCCTGCCCGCTGCAGCCCCGAAGCGGCTGGTCATCTCACGGACCAGGAACTCCTCCCGCCCCGCGACCATCTTGATCTTGCTGAAGAGCCACCTGTGAATCGGCATGACCGGCAAGTCGCCACTGCCCCTCGATCCTCTTGTCTGCCAGCGGAGGCGGCAGAAGGTCTCCGCAAGCACGGCTACAGTAAGGACAACCACCCGGAACTGGCCGAGGCGGTAATCGGCTTGCGGTCACCCGGGAAGGGATCCCGGTGCGATGCTGGGTCTGGCCCGGCAACACGGCGGACCAGTCCGTGGTAGAAGAGGTCAAGCGTCTTAAATGAACCTACGTTTCGACAATAGTAGTTATGATTCACCGAAGGAGGAAAGTAATTCCAGTAGAATTTAAAACCATCATTTTTAGATATTAGGTCTGCTTATTAGCGTGTTTTTTTGAAATGAGATAGCCAAGAAAAGCACAATTTATGCCGGAGCGTTGAATTTTGCCATGCAGAAAAAATGTAATCACATTGATATCCATCAATATACTCAGCAATAACCATATACTTTGACAAAAAATGTCGATAAATGA
This sequence comes from Bacillota bacterium, assembly GCA_016190305.1. Taxonomy (GTDB): domain Bacteria; phylum Bacillota; class JACPQU01; order JACPQU01; family JACPQU01; genus JACPQU01. The sequence continues at coordinate 21,377 of JACPQU010000156.1, read as the reverse complement.
CTGATAATGGCGTAATGCCCCGTGATTCCGGGGAATTTTCATATAAGGAGAAGCAAAAATGATCATCCCGAATTACGCAATTGTCGAAAAGATCGCTGAAAGCAAGGAGGCCGTGATCTACAAGGCATACCACAAGAAAGACCCGCAGCGGCTGCTGGTGTTGAAGGTCTTGAAAGCCTTCTTTTTGTCGAACTATAAGATCGCCCAGTTCAGCCAGCGGATCGAGCACCTGCGGGTGCTCAAGAATCCCTTCGTGATCACGCCCACGGCGTTCAACGTCAAGGATGACATCTGCTTTGTCAGCCAGGACTTTTTCGACGGAATGGCGCTCGACGACCTGCGGGAGACGCATCCTCTTTCCCTGAAAGATTTTTTCACCATCGCCTGCCAACTGGCCGAGGCCCTGGACAAGATCCACGAGGCGGGCATCATCCACGGCGGCATCAAGCCGCACAACATCCTGGTCAACTCGGACACGCTGGATATCCGGCTGACGGACTTCATCAGCGCCGTCGACGTGCGGGACGTCAGCCACTTCATCTTCGAGCGCTCCTTTGTCAAGGACACCCTGGCCTATACCTCCCCCGAACAAACCGGGCGCATCAACCATATCGTGGCCTTCACCTCCGACCTCTACTCACTCGGGGTCGTCTTTTACGAGATGCTGACCAATTCGCTGCCGTTCTCCTCCGACGATCCCCTGGAGTTGATCCACTCTCACCTGGCGGAGGAGGCGCCGGAGGTCCATGAGTTGAACCCGGAGATTCCCGTAATCCTTAGCAAGATCATCTCCAGGCTGATGCTCAAGGCGCCCGAGAAGCGCTACCAGAACGCCAGCGGGCTGCTGGCCGACCTGGTGCGCTGCCGGGACGAGTATCTGGCCGCCGGCATCATCCGCGAATTCCCACTGGAGAGCAGCGTTTATACGCACCGAGTCAACTTCGTCTCCAAGATGGTCGGGCGTGAAGAAGAGGCCGAGATTATCCTCGAAGAATACGAGAAGGCGGCGGCGGGAGCGTTTCAATCGCTATTCATCTCAGGGCTGTCCGGGATCGGGAAGACCCGCCTGATCCAGGACCTGCAAAAACCAATCGTCAGGCACAAGGGTTATTTCACGTCGGGAAAGTTCGACGTCTACCAGAAGAACATTCCTTACAGTTCCCTGATCCAGGCGCTCCGGAACCTGATGCGGACGTTCCTGACCGAGAGCGACGAGCGGATGGTGTTCTGGAAGAAGAGGATCCTGGGCGCCATCGGGCAGAACGGGAGGGTGCTGACAGAGGAGATCCCGGAGCTGGATCTGCTGATCGGCCCGCAGCCCGAGGTCAAACCCCTGCCCCCGGTGGAATCGCTGAACCGGTTCCACGATACCTTCGACCGGTTCCTGACCTGCCTGGCCAGCAAGGAGAACCCCCTGACCCTGTTCATCGACGACCTGCAGTGGTGCGATGCCGCCTCCTTTGACTTCCTGGCCAATATCTTCGCCAACTACCAGGACCACCCCTATCTCTTCTTCCTGGGGGCGTACCGCGATAACGAGGTGGACTCCAGCCACCCCCTGACCAGGCTGATCCGGAACGCTAAGGAGTGCGGCCAGCCGCTGGAGGAAATCCAACTGGGGCCCCTGAAGCCACAATACTGCCACGAGATGGTCTCTTACATCCTGGACTTTTCCCTGGCGCAGACTAAGGCTCTGTCGGATTTCATCAGCATGCTAAGCGATGGCAACCCCCTGTTCGTCAGCGAGAGCCTGTCCTATCTCTACAACGAGGATCTGCTGTACTTCGATGATAAACGGCAGTGGCGATGGGACATCGACAAGATCCGCAAGTCCGACATGCCGAACACCGTGGTCGCCCTGTTCAACTCCAAGATCCAGAAACTGCCACTGAACCTGATCACCCTGCTGGAGTACTGCGCCTGCATGGGCAACACCTTCTCGCCCGCTGACATCGCCCTGATCAACGGGATGACCCTCATGGAAACCTTCGAGGTCCTGAAACCGGCTCTCGGACAGGGGCTGCTGATGGAGAACAAGGGTGGCCGGTTGCAGTTCATCCACGACAAGGTCCAGGAGGCGACGCTGTCCAATATCTCGGCGGAGAGGCGGCGCCAGATCCACTGGCAGATCGGGAACCACCTGCTGGGCACGGTGGCCGACAGCGTCCAGGAGATCGAAAGCAACGAGGACCTGTTCGCCATCGTGTCTCACCTCAACCTGGGGCGGGAGGGCGACCTGGATAACCAGACGGCGTACCTGCTGTCCGACCTCAACTACCACGCCGGCAACAAGGCCCTGGATTCCCTGGCCACGTCAGCGGCCAACGAGTATTTCGACCTTAGCCGGGAATTGCTGCCGGCGAACTGCTGGGAGGAGGAACACTACGAACGCACCTTCAGGATTTTTCAAAAGGCTGCCAAGACCGAGTTGATGTGCGGTAATTACGAGAATTCCGAGCGGCTGCTCACCAGGCTGCTCGACCATGCCAAGACCGATCTGGACAAGGCGGAGTGCCTGGCGGAGCAGACTACCTCCTTGTCCAGCATCGGCAACTTTATCAAGGCGATCGAGACGGCCAACCGCGGCCTGGCCTATTTCGGCAAGGCCATCCCGGACAGCCCCGAGGAGGCCGACCGCAGGCTGCGGGAGCTGATGGCGGAGATCGACACCCAGGAGAAGGACGTCTGGGGGACGATCCTGAACATGCCATTCACCACCGACCGCCGGAGCAAGATCGAACTAGCCTTTTACAGCGAGCTGATCCCCGACCTGTACATGTCCGGAATGGTGCCGCAGCTTTACCTGTCGGCGGCGCAGTCGACCCGGCACTGCCTAGCGGGCGGCATGGACGAGTCGGTGATCTATTCCTTCAGCATCATGGGGCTGCAGCTCGGGGAGCAGGGGGAGTTCGCCCAGGCCTTCAAGTACGAGGACCTGGCGCGCGACCTGTCCGCCAAGTACCCGAACACATTCGGGGCCACCCGGGGCATGAATGGGATTGTCTGGTGCAACATGCACTCGCGCAAAAGCCCGTGGGAGATTGTGGACTACTGCCAGCGGTCGATCCAGTGCGGGAAGACCTGCGGCGACCTGTATAACGCCGGCCTCTCCTATGGCCCCCTGATGTGGAACCTGCAGGTGCAGGGAGCGAACCTGTGCCTGATCGAAGACTACGCCAAAGAGTGCCTGCAGTTCTCCCACCGGTACCACCTCTCCTTCTCGGTCGGCCTGGCCGAGGCGATGCAGGCAGGCTGGATCGCCCCGATGAAGAAGGACTACGCCCCCATCTCCATGGAGGAGAAGCTGAGGCAGTGGGAGCGGGACAATCACATCGCCTCGGCGGGCAGCTATTGCGTGCACATGGGGCTGACGCACTACTACTTCGGGGAGTACGAGCAGGCGCAAGTCTTCTTGAACGGGGTGCGGCGCTACCTGTCGGGCCTGACGGACAACGTACTGAAGCGGCAGTGGCACGTCTTCCTGGTGTTGAACGCCCTGAAAATGTATGAAAGAGGTATCGGGTTCGCCAACCAGGAGGAGTTGCTGGCGGATATCCTGCCGATCATCACCAAGGTCGAGCAGTGGGCGGCGCTGGGGCCCCTCCTGAAGCCCTACCTCGCCTTCCTGTACGCCGAGCTGGAGCGGGTCACCGGTTCTTTCAAGGAGGCCCGGAACCTCTATCTGGATGCCATCAACAGTGCCCACGAACAAAAGTATACATTTCTGGAAGGGTACCTCCACGAGTGTCTTGGTGAGATGCTCCTGCACGAGAGCCAGTGCTCCGAGCGGATCTACTTCATCGAGGCGGTGCACCTCTACAAGCAATGCGGCGCCAAACGGAAGGAGATCAACCTGATCGAGCGCTATCCCCAGTATTTCGACAGGGACAAAACCCATTCCCCGCAGAGGGAGATGGAGGGGGTCGCCTACACCCTGTCCGGGGAGACGGAGAAGTCACTGCGCTCGCAGTTCGAGGTGGATTCCGCCTCCTACACCTTGCCCAACCTGGACATCAGCTACTTGATGAAATCGTCCCTGGCCATCTCGGCCGAGATGGAGCAGGACGCCCTGCTGAAAAAGATCATGAACGTGGTGATCGAGAGTTCCGGGGCGCAGCACGGCTATTTACTCATCGCCGAGGAGGGCAACCTGTTTATCCGGGCGGAAAGCCACATCACCGAAAAAGAGGTGGTCAAGACTTCCAACAAAAAGCTGGAAGACGCCGCCGACATCTGCAAGGCGATCGTCCGCTATGTGTACCGGACGGGGGAGCGGGTGATCCTCGACAACGCCTGCCAGGAAGGGATGTTCAAGGACAAACCGGAGGTCCAGGAGTTGACGCTCTGCTCCGTCCTCTGCCTCCCGGTGATCAAGCAATCGAAGATGATCGGCATCCTGTACCTGGAAAACCGGCTGTCGGACGGGGTGTTCACGTCAGGGAAGACCCAGATGACGGAACTGCTGACCTCGCAGGCGGCCATCTCTCTGGAGAACTCCCGGCTGGTGCGGGAGGATCTCCTGGAGCGCATGCGGGCGGAGGAGCAGCTCCGGGCGGCGTCGCTCTATTCCCGCAGCCTGATCGAGGCCAGCCTCGACCCCTTCGTCACCATCAGCCCGGAAGGGAAGATCACCGACGTTAACGAGGCCACCGTGAAGGTGACAGGCATCCTCCGGGACAAGCTGATCGGGACTGACTTCTCGGACTACTTCACGGAGCCGGACAAGGCGCGGGAAGGCTACCAGCAGGTGTTCGAGAAGGGCTTCGTCACCGACTACCCCCTGGTGATCCGCAACTGGGACGGCAACCTGGTGGATGTTTTGTATAACGCTTCGGTCTACAAGGATATGCGCGGCAACGTGGCAGGTGTGTTTGCCGCCGCCCGGGACGTCACGGTTCAGCAACAGACGTCCCAGTATGCCCGCAGCCTGATTGAGGCCAGCCTTGACCCCCTGGTCACCATCAGCCCGGAGGGGAAGATCACCGACGTCAACGAGGCCACCGTGAAGGTGACAGGCATCCCCCGGGACAAGCTGATCGGGACGGACTTTTCGGACTACTTCACGGAGCCGGACAAGGCCCGGGAGGGTTACCAGCAGGTGTTCGATAAAGGCTTCGTCACCGACTACCCCCTGGTGATCCGGAACCGGGACGGCAACCTGACCGACGTCCTTTACAACGCCTCGGTCTACAAGGATGTGCGCGGCAACGTGATTGGTGTCTTCGCCGCCGCCCGTGACGTTACGGCTCAGCAGCAGACTTCCCAGTACGCCCGCAGCCTGGTCGAGGTCAATCTCGACCCCCTGGTCACCATCAGCCCGGAAGGGAAGATCACCGACGTCAACGAGGCCACCGTGAAGGTGACGGGCGTACCCCGGGACCGGTTGATCGGGACGGACTTCTCGGACTACTTCACGGAGCCGGACAAAGCGCGGGAAGGCTACCTGAAGGTGTTCGAGAAGGGCTTCGTTACCGACTACCCCTTGGTGATCCGGAACCGGGATGCCAACCTGACCGATGTTCTCTACAACGCCTCGGTCTACAAGGATGTGCGCGGCAACGTGCTGGGCGTATTTGCTGCCGCCCGGGACGTCACTGAATCGAACAAGGTGATGCGGGAACTGGCCGAGACGAAAAACTTGCTGGACAACATTTTGGAGAGTTCGACCAAGTATTCCATCATCGGCAAGGACCTCAACTACCGGATCCTCTCCTGGAACGAGGGGGCGGTACGCAACTACGGCTATGAGGCGGAGGAGATCATCGGCATGAGTTCGAGCATCCTCCATGCGCCCGAGGACCTCGCCTCGGGGGCGGTGGACCAGATGCTGAAGATTGCCTTCGAGGAGGGCCTGGCGGAAGGGGAGTTCGTGCGCGTCCGTAAGAATGGCTCCCGCTTTATCGCCAGCGTGGTGGTCACCCGCCGCAACGACGCCGCAGGCAACCCGCTCGGCTACCTGCTGATGAGCACTGACATTTCGGAAAAGAAACAGGCGGAGGAACAACTTCGCCAGGCGTCTCTCTACGCCCGCAGCCTGATTGAGGCCAGTCTCGACCCCTTCGTCACCATCAGCGCCGAGGGGAAGATCACCGACGTCAACGAGGCGACCGTGGACGTGACCGGCATCCCCCGGGACAGGCTGATCGGTACGGACTTCTCTGATTACTTCACGGAGCCGGATAAGGCGCGCAAAGGATACGAGCAGGTTTTTTCCAAAGGGTACGTCATGAACTATTCGCTGACGATCAGACACAAGGACGACCGGTTCACTGATGTTCTCTACAACGCCTCGGTGTACCGGGACGCTCAGGAAAATATTCTCGGCGTCTTTGCCGCCGCTCGTGACATCACCACCCAGAAGGAGGCCGAGGCGAAGATCGCCGAGCAGAGAGCCCGTGAGGAGCAGCGGGCACGCGAGCTCGAGCGCCAGGCCGAACTGGAACGGTTTCAGAAGTTGACCGTCGGGCGGGAGTTGAAGATGATCGAACTGAAGAAGGAGATCGAAGAATTGCAGAGGGAAAATTCTTTAATACGGAAGGCAAGTGCGCCAATGGATACCTCGCTCAAGGAGGTAGCGGTGGCACAGGAGGTAGCGGTGGCACAGGATGAAGCTTAGAGGTGGAGAGGTTAGAGAATCTCAAAGCAGGACTCATTGCTCATTGCTGGATAGGGGGGGGCCTGGTGCCTGAAGCATTGCATCTAGAATCAGCGATTACCAATGTTGATGATAGCCGGGAGAAAGAGATAGTCTTGATGTCTGAAGCTTTACAAGTGACATCAACGATTAACGTCGAGGACTATCTAAAAGCGATGCTAAATATCCTTGAGGACTTCGCCGATGAGAAAGAGCGTCTTGAAGTAACATATCGCGCCGCGCTCAATATTCTGGAAGATTTTGCCGGGGAGAAGGCCCGGCTGGAAGATGCGCAGCGGGCAATGTTGAACATCCTCGATGACTTTGACATGGAGAGAGAAAAAACCGAGGCCGTCAACCAGGAACTCCGGCATGCTGAGGATCGGGTCAAAGATTCACTGCGAGAAAAGGATGCGCTTCTAAGAGAAATACACCACCGCGTTAAGAATAACCTACAGATCATCCACAGCATGCTCAATCTGCAAATGGGTTACATAAAAGACGAGCAGGCCATTGAATTGTTCAAGGAGAGTAAAGACCGCATTTATTCGATGGCGCTTATTCATCAAAAGCTATACCAATCTCAATCCCTGGCATGGATTGAACTCGGGGATTACATTCCGGGTCTGGTTTCCAACCTGTTCCAATCTTACGGGGCGACCAAGAAGGGCATCAGACCAAGCATAAGTGTTGAAGATTTTACGCTCAGTGTCGATACGGTAATTCCCTGTGCTCTGATCATCAACGAACTTATCTCCAATTCACTCAAACACGCCTTTCCTGATTCGGCAAAGTGTGTGGACGGCAAGGCTGAAATCCGGCTTGCCATGAAAAAAAGTCCCGGCAATAAAATTCAAGTGACAGTCAGCGACAATGGTATCGGCATGCCAGAAGGATTCAATATACAGAATTGTGAATCACTGGGATTGACATTGGTGAACGTGCTGGTTCAGCAGCTTAGAGGCACTATTCATCTGGATTCATGCGGCGGAACCAATGTGATGATTATGTTTGAGGCTTTGAAATAAGGAGAATGGCACCATGCCCAACGCAAACGGCATTAAACAACTGAAGAAGATATTGATTGTTGAAGACGAAGGTGTTGTAGCCCTTGACTTGCGACGGAAGCTGGTCAGGCTGGGATATCTCGTTCCTGCTATCGCATCTACCGGGGAAGAAGCTGTGAAAAATGCACAGGAGACACAGCCTGACCTGGTTTTGATGGATATCATGCTCTATGGAGAAATGGGCGGAATAATAGCTGCCGAATATATCTATAAACATTTCGATATTCCGATTGTCTTCCTTACCGCCTATTCGGATGAAGACACCTTGCAGCGCGCCAAGATCGCGGAACCATATGGATATATACTCAAACCCTTTGAAGATAGGGAACTGTACATAGCTATCGAGATAGCTCTCTACAAGCATAATATGGAAAGAGAATTACAAGAGAACAAGAAGTGGTTTGAAATAACGCTCAGGAGCATCTTGGAAGCTGTGATTGCTACCGACGGGCAAGGCCTGATCAATTTCATGAACCCGGTTGCGGAGGACTTGCTGGGCTGGAAGCTGGAAGAGATCTCGGGCAGCAAGTTAACTGAGGTGTATAATATCATCGACAGTGAGACACGCCAGCATACCGAGAACCCGGTGACCAGTATTCTGCGCGAGGGTGTTGCCGTAGGTCCGGTCAATAATTCGATTTTAGTAACGCGGGACGGAATGGAGATCCTGATAGAGCACTCGGCAGCACCCATTAGAAATGATCAGGAAAACATCATCGGGTTAGTCCTGGTATTTCGCGATATCACCCAGCGGGAGCGGATGGGGCAGGCGCTCAAGGAGAGCGAGGGACGTTACCGCGCTCTCGCCGATAAGCTGCGCGAGGTGGATCTGCACCAATCGGAGGATCGCTTCTACAAGATATTTAACAATAGTCCTGACATGATCGCTATTTTAAAAATGTCGGACAACAAGATCGTAGAAGTAAACCAGTCTTATCTTGACAACCTCGGCTTTGCTCCCGATGAAGTTATCGGCCACTCACCTGTTGGATTGGGCATATTGTCGCAGGATGACTGGGTGGGCCTGCAACGCTTGGGAGAACAGTTGCCGGAACAGGGCGGCATAGTCAATCAAGAATTGGATATCCGCGCCAAGTCGGGGAAGACCATCAGAACCATGGCCTCATTATCGGTGATCAAGCTTGACGATGCCGACTGCTGGCTGACGACCTTGAAAGATATATCCGAGAAGAAACACTTCGAACAGGAATTGGCGCGCCTGGAACGCCTTAACCTGATCGGGGCGATCGCGGCAGGGATCGCCCACGAGGTCAGAAATCCGATAACCGTGGTTAAGGGCTATCTCGAGTTGCTCAAGAAGAAAACCGAACTAGCTTCTTATCAAGATCACTTAACCACGATGCTCGATGAGATCGACCGCATTAATCTCATTATCTCCGAATTTCTCTCTCTGTCCAAGAATACGGCCATATACAAGAAAAAACATTTCCTTAACGATATCGTGTCCGCTCTGTTGCCTATGATCAAGGCTGATGCCGGCAAGAACGGGATCGTGGTCAACGCCATTCTGGAGGAGGTCCCCGAACTGCTCCTGGATGAGAAGCAGATCAGGCAGGTCATACTCAATCTCGTCCGGAACGGGTTGGAAGCGATGGCCGACAAGGGTGTGTTAACCATTAAAACCTGTCTGGACGGCGATTCCGTAGTGCTGGCCGTCAAGGACCAGGGGGAAGGGATCGCTCCGGAAGTACTCAATAAAATAGGCACTCCGTTCTTTTCGACCAAGGAGAAAGGAACCGGCCTCGGCCTGGCGGTTTGCCACAGGATTGCTGAAGACAATCATGCCAGAATAGAGATAGAAACAGGGAGAGAGGGGTCAACATTTAAAGTATGTTTTCCGTTGGAAAGTAAAATTGAAGTAATATCTTGAGAAGACACGAGGCTTTGTCTTATGAAAACGAGACTAAGCTTTCGGTTTTGCGCTTTTTGAAAGAGCACCAAATCGGCAAATTGCTCAAGCAATGTATTTTTCATAAGACCAAAGGGATTTCATGCGTTTAACCCAAACTTATGTTCCCCATGCCCAAGGTGCTAACTGAATAGATCTACGATCGCCTGTGCCGGGCCGCGACCCGGCTCCTGAAAGGGGGCCGGGTGGAGCACGGGCTCGACTGGTTCAAGGAGCACGGCGGCTTCTTCGTCCCCAATCCCGGGGCCAGGGTGAAGGGAATGTACTACCTGGGGCCCGCTTATTTCCGCCCCTGGTACCTGGGCCGGACCATGAAGCGACCCGGCGCGCGTTTCGAGCTTCCTTACCAGGAGCGGTTCATGCGGATCGGGGCCGAACTGGGACAGCGGCTGCACGAACGCGGGATCCGCTGGTGGGATCGCCAACTTGCCGAGTATCAACCCCTGCCGTCGTTCGAGAATCCCGCGGAGATCCTCGATGAGGTATTGATCCGGTGCTACGGAAAGCAACCGGACGATTATCCCTTCTGGCTGTGGTCACCACCCACTGGTTCGGGCACTGGATCACCCCCGTGGCCAAGGACATGGAACTGCCCAACCTTGACTCGCTGGCGCCCAGCCTCATCGAGCTGACCAACGAGTGCGGGGGCTCCAAGGACCAGGTCAAGGTTCGGGTCTACAAGGCTAAGCGGGTCCGCAAGACTGATAGGGTCCGCAAGATGCTCATTCTGGCCGGGATGGGATTGCAACCCGTAGGCTAAGCGGGTCCGCAAGGCTGATCGGATCCGCAAGGTGAAGGGGAAGGATTGAAATGACTGGGCCACGATCAAGCGGGCGGACGGCATAGTTTACGTCGATTACCATCGGTGTATCGGCTGCCAGGCGTGCGCCGTCTCCGGGGGAGGATCCGGAAGCCACCCCGTCCTGCGTGCTCTTGTGCCCGGCCGGGGCGCGCTGGTTCGGAGACCTGGATGAACCGAGAGGCCTGGTCGCACGGCTGATCAGGGAGCGGGGCGGGATCAGGCTGCTGGATGAGGCGGGCACCGAGCCTTCGGTGTATTATCGGTGTATTACTTGAAATAGGGGATACCTGCGATGCAAGTCCAGAAACACTGGTATGGATTGACCGCCGCCTCCCTGTTCCTGGAAGGCCTTTGTGGCGCAATGATCCTGTTCGGGCTGGTGCTGGCGAGCCGCGCGGCGGTCTTCCTGGGCGCCCTGGCAGGGGTTCTCGCCGGCCTGGTCCTGTTGTTTGAAGCGCGGAACCCGCAGCGTACCGTCTTCCTGTTGTCCGGCTGGCGGAAGGCGTGGATCTCAAGGGGTTCCGCCCGGTTTGCTCACCCTCTATCCCGCGATGCTGCTGGCTTCCTTCAACGCCATCCCGTTTTGGCGTAGCAGGGTCTCGTTCCTTGTTTCCCTCGGCACGAGCCTGACCAGCGGCCTCGGAGGCGTGCTGCTGGTTGTTTGCCTTTCGACTCGGACCGGGTCATCCGCGGATGCGCTCCGAACGGCCCGGTGGATTTCCCTCTTCATGATCGCCATCCAATCGGCTTTCGTAGCCGGCTGGATCCATTCGGGCAGTCGGGGTACCGCGGCGGTTCGGGAGTCGACCCGGCTCCTGCTGCGCTCACCTCTTTTTCGATGGGGATCCTGGCGGGGCAACTGGTGTTGCCCATCGTCCTGATAATCACCGGCCTGATTGCATTGACAACCCGCGGCTGCCCGATTCTCGTTTGTCCCTGCCGGGGCGCTGTTGCTGGCGGGCGGCTGGTCGGCCAGGCGGGCTCTCCTTTCAGCGAAAGAATGGGTCCACGCCGTCAGCGGGACCCCGGATCATTGAAGCATATATAGTATTCCTTAGTATTCCTTGCGTTTAGGGTTTCCGTTTAGGTTCTTCAACTTGCCTGTTCGTAGACGTCGATGCAGGCCTGGGAGCCGTTGACGATGGCGGCCTTCCGCTGGTGGACGATCCCTGGGTTGAGCCCTGCGGCGAACCCCTGGAGCCATTCCCCCAGCAAGGAGCACATCGTTTTTCCGGAAACCCCTGCCTCCTTCCAGTGCTCAAGGTGGAGGCAATCGGCATGGTGCCATTCGATGCGGTTCCCCGAGGCTTCGGCCACCTCGACGACCTGATCGCAAGGCATCCCGTCCAGGAAGCAGTTCTGCAGGAGGCCGAAAGCTTCCTGGACCCCCGCCGGATTCGATCCTGCCGGACCCTCGCGGAGCGCTTCGGCCGCGTTCCGTCCATGGTTCCGGTAGATCTCGCGCATCGCCTGGATCCCCGCGTCGCCGAGCTTCTCCTCGAAGGCCTTGACCGCTGCGCCTTCCCTCGTCTCGGCGGCGGCGATCTGGCTGTAGAGCCAGTTGTGGATGGACATCTCCTGGGCTTCCTTCTCAAGCTGAAGGTCGCCGGCCGGAGGAGCGTACTTGCTCAAGGCTTCTTCGGCCAGCTTGCCCGGGTCAGCTCCGAAGCGGCTCGTCATCTCATGGACCAGGAACTCCTCCCGCCCCGCGACCATCTTGATCTTGCTGAAAAGCCACCTATGGATCGGCATTACCGGCAAGTCGCCACTGCCCCTTCCAAGTGCCGGGGCGAGCCATGGCAGATGTACCTGCGCGACTCGCCCCGGGGTATGACTTTGGCCGTTACAATCCGGCATATTCAGGCCGGCTTGTAGCTGATTGCCTCAAATGGACAGACGTCGCTGCAGGTACCGCACTCCTCTTCGCCGTCACAATCCTCCGGGCGGACCAGGTCGGCAATATCTTCCGCGTTGAGTTCCAGTGAATCTGTCGGGCACTCATCCACGCAGATGTTGCAACCGGTACACAGGTCCGCATCAATCACGGGGATCCTCTTGTCTGCCATTTGTAGCACCCCCTTTCCCCCGGTTCTCTCTCCAACCAGGGGGCCGCCGAAGCGGCTCCCGAGCCCTTCCCGGGGCTCCGGCTCCGGCGCTCGGGGCGCGGCGGCAGGTGCCTCGGTGGGACAGGGTTTCAGTGTAAGGTTTATTTCGGTTCCCCAGCGTCGTTCCGGTTCCCCAGCGTGTTTGTTTATCCCTGAGGCGGGGTCGGCTTGAGCGGGGCCATACTCTTCCAGATGTTGAGGACGAAGAGCAGGATTCCGGCCACGCTGACAACGCCCGCCAGCGGGAGGGTGACCGCCGCCGTCCCGGACGCCGCTTCCGCAGTTCCCAGGAGGCCCTCCGTCAGGAGCGGGTCCCTGATCACAAAAGAAAGGGCCATTCCGACCAGCCCGAAATTCGCCAGGTAAAAATGAACCCAGGCCATGTTCTCGCTGTAGAGAAGGCGGCCATGGAACCGGGGGAGGATGTGGTAGGCCACCCCGAAGATGAAGAAAGCCATAAATCCGAGAAGGTTGAAGTGGGCGTGAACGATGCGCAAGGTGCCCACTGGTACCGCAGCCAAGGCCATCAACAACCCGATGCCGGATCCCAGCACGAGATAGATCAGCCCTGCCTTGATGAAATATCTCGAAATAGGACTCACGGAATGTCCTCCTGGCACGGTGACTGGGATTTGGGTTAAAGTCCCGGCCGATCTCTATCGTAATTTTCCCGGTCCCGCAGACAAAGGGTTATAGTCACCGCGACCCATGAGTTTGGTCACTGGAAGCGACAAGCGCGCCCGTGAAAGCACGGCGGACTCTTCGGTATGCCGGAGGATGATTCCTTCCCTGCGGGTCAATAAAGTGGAATCGTTCGCCCCGGCGGGATCTGTCGCTCTGGATGAAGCCCTCGCTCCGGGAAGGCCTTCGCTCCGTCGCCGTGCGTTCACCGGTTCTCCCCAAGCATCTTCCCCGAGCATAGAAGACGACCCCGGACGGGGTCGTCGTACTCTGGTGCCGAAGGGGGGAGTCGAACCCCCACGAGGGATCACCCCAGACGATTTTGAGTCGCCCGCGTCTGCCATTCCGCCACTTCGGCCTGAAAAGGAATTATAAATTCAAGTGAATGTTATCACGAGGTGCGAGCCGGATGCAATTAATCTTCGGGATGAAGGAAATTTCTCGCAATCCGGAACAGCTTTTTAAGACCTGGATAAAATATCTTGTAGAAGGACCCTGTCCATCTTAATATGAAGGTGTAATTGTGTGTCCCACCCCCCAGTGAAGGAGGGAACATGGTGGCCAAGAAGAAGCCCAAGGGCAAGTAGCTTTTCGGTGGTGGTAGCTGCCGGAAAGACAGGCCACCGGTCATCGGGGACCTAGAGTAACCGGCGACAACAGACTTAGGGACAGGACAAGCTCCTGTCCCTTCTCTTTGGTGTCGCTTGGCATTGGCGAACCCGTCCTACGCGATTCCGTGCTTTCCCCATTCCAAAGATCTTCAACAAAGGGTGATCGTGCATATGCTTGTACCGACCCTGGCATAATCATCGCTCGGGAGGGCTTTTAGCTCGAAGGAGGCTCTTCCGGGGAGGACCGAAATGCGCGACAGGCTGAACTCCCGCCGAATCGCCCGGCTCGTTGCCGGAATCCTGATGCTTATGGCGGCCCTGGTCATGGCGAGGGTGGCAGAGTACGGGCTTTTTGAGGAAGACACCCCGGTCCAAGCGACCGGAACCCTGCTGGAAGGGGCCCTCCGTCTGGCTCCAAGGGATCAGAGTCCACCCGTCTTTCCTGAAAGGTTCGAAGGGGAACCAGACCTGGGGGATCAAACGGGTTCAGGCGGTCAAGCCGGTCCGGGTGATCAAACAGGTTCGGAGGCTCAGACGGGCACTGATGCTCAAACCGGCCCGGGTTCTCCAACCGGCGTCGGTGGTCTGACGAACCCTGGTGTTCAAAACAGCCCGGCCGATCAGCAGGACCCGGGTCTCAAGAAGCCCGCGGAACAGAGGCTCATCCGGCGCGACGTGCGCCTCAGCTTGAACCTGGCCGCCCATCGTCTGCGCATGTTTGAAGGTGATGAACCCGTGAAGGTGTTCTCCGTAGGGGTGGGAAAGCTGGATGCAGGCACCCCGACCGGCAACTTCCGGATCATCAACAAGTTGATCAATCCGACTTGGTTTCCGCCGGAAAGCGTCGAGAACAAGGAGCCGGTTCCGCCCGGTCCTTTGAATCCCCTTGGCACAAGGTGGCTCGGGCTGTCCAAAAGCGGTTACGGCCTCCACGGCACCAATCTTCCCGCTTCGGTGGGCCAGTATGTCTCGCTGGGATGCGTTCGGCTGTTCAACGATGATGTGGAGTGGCTTACCGATCAGGTGATGGTGGGGACCCCGGTCGAAATCCGCTACGATACGGTGGAGTCCGCTTTTGATCCTTTCTCAGGCAAGCCGTACCTGGAGGTATACCCGGACGCTTACCGGCTTGATCCCGGGCGGGACGATCGAATCCGCCGGATGCTGGGGGAGTTAGGGCTGCTTGATCGCATTTCCGCGGATCGCCTGGGCAGACTCCTCAAGAGAGCCGGGGTCGCCCATACGGTGATCTCCGAGGGAATCCCCGTCTTCGTCAACGGCGAGTTGTTGACCGTGGGGGGGATTGAACTCCAAGGTGTGCCCTATGTTCCTCTGCGCCTGCTGGCTGACAGTCTGGGTTTCAAGATCACCTGGGACGCGGCTCTCGGGATGGTCATGGTGGAGGGACAGCCGGTACCGACTGCTGTTCGGGTGGAAGGAACCATGGTGGTGCCCGCGAAGGATTTGCCCGCGTACCTGCCCGGGAGCACAACCAGGATCGTGGAGCGGAACCTGGCCGTCGAAGTCTCTTTCCTGCGTGTCTACTGGAACGACAAGCCGGTCTTCCTTCCATCCCTCGTTCGGGAGCGGAAGGTATGGTTCCCCCTGGCGGAGATCAGCGCCAGGGTCAACCGGCGTTTTGTCTGGTCCGCCGAAAAGCAGGCGGCCCTTTCCGGTGGAACCGAGATCCGGGGCTGGATGCGCGAGGACCGGCTATGGATCAGCAACGGGGGCCTCGCTTCCCTGGGTCTGGAGCTTCTGTGGAGCCCGCTGTCCGGCCGCGTGGAGATTCGTTCCCAGGGTCGGGGGGAAGGTCGGGAGGATCCCGCAGTCCGTCCTTCCCCCGGGTCCCCCCTCTCCCTCATGCCGGTCCCATGGTCTTCATCACCGGGCCCCGCCTAATTTATTAGAAACAAGGTGTCCCGAGACAAGGCCGTCCACCAATGCACGGTTGATCTGGCAATGACCCCCGCGCGAAACCTGAAGGGATCGCAAGACACCTCGCGAAAATCCCCTTATTTTCGTAGAGTGTTCTGCGTACGAGTATTCTTGGATGAGCAAGACGTGCTGAACCGGCCTGCAATCAACCGGTCGCGATGATACTATAGGTTGTGGACCTTCGAAAACAGGCAGGCTTCGGAACAGGTCGGGAGGAATAGGGATGAGCGGGCTTTCGGATACGGTCCTCGTTGCCGCCGCGCAGCAAGGCGATCTCGAAGCCTTCGGCGTGCTGGTGAAACGCCACGAGAAGTGGGTGTACAACCTGGCCTACCGGATGCTCGGTCACCGGGAGGACGCCTCGGACCTGGCCCAGGAGGCCTTCTTGAAAGCTTACCGGGCCCTTAGCCGTTTTCGCGGGGCATCCTCCTTCAAGACCTGGCTGTACCGGATCACCAGCAACCTGTGCCTGGATGCCCTTCGGCGCCGAACCCCTCAAAGACAGGCCGGCGAGTTGAAGCCGACCGTCGCCGATCCCTCCCCGGGACCCCACGAGCGTGCCGAGGAGCGGGAGCGGCTGGCAAAGGTTCATGCCGCCATCGTGTCCTTGCCTGATCACCAGCGCCTCTGCCTGATCCTGAGAGATCTGCAGGGGTTGAGCTACGAGGAGATCGCCTCCGCCGCCGCGGTCAACGTGGGGACGGTTAAATCACGTCTCAACCGGGCTCGCTTGGCCCTGCGCGACCTGCTCGAGGACAAGGAACCCCCGGGCGTGGAACTTCCAGTCGGGGGCCCGCGTCTAAGCCGGATAGGGAGGGTTGGAAGTGGCCTACAAACACCGCAAGATCATTAACCTCCTATCCGCATACGTCGACGGCGCCCTTCCACCCCGACAGCGGGAGGCCGTAAAGCGGCACCTGGCCGAGTGTTCCGAGTGCCGCGGGCTCTCAGGGGAGCTCCAGGCGGCGGCGGGACAAGTGGCTGCCCTGGGGGAAGTCGAAGTCCCCGGGGGATTTCACGAAGCCCTCATGGCCAGACTGGCTGCCGAGCCCTCCCCTACCAGCGGGAGGTGGGTGGGAATGAGAAGTTTCTTCGGTTGGCTGGGCAACATCGGTAAGTGGCGGGTGGTGGGGTACGGCTTGGCCGGGGTCATGGTTCTTTTCCTGACCTTCGGGATTCTCGAGGCCCTGGGTGTGGGGGCCGGCCCCTACGGTTCGGGCCTGATGGGTTCGCCTTCAGCGGCCCAAAAAGGAGATATGGCCATCGGCGCCGAGCCGGCGATGGAAGGTCCCGTCAGGGGGGCGATGCCGCCCGAGTTCAGGGGCGAGTACGCCGAACGGGATGGAGGCAATCAGGGCGCACCGGCTGCGCCCCCGTCCCCGATGCCCATTCGAAAAGAAGAGGCGATCGCCGGCGATAAGATGGGGATGATCGGCCCGGGAGGCCCCGGGGGCGGCGGAATGACGGGCGGCTCCGGAAGCTTTCCCTACCAGGTTACCGAGCGGAGACTGATCACCAACGCCAACCAGACCCTGAGCGTCGAGGACGTGGAGCGTTCCTACGATCAGGTGATCCAACTGGCCGGCGGGTGGGGCGGGTTCGTCCAGAACGCATCCGTCCAGTCGACGGAGAAAGGCCCGACCTGGGCCAACATCGTCGTCCGGGTGCCGTCCGAACGCTTCGCGGGCTTCCTCGGGGAGCTGGGACGTCTCGGCGAGAGTCGCGATCGCTCCATCTCCACCAGCGACGTCACCGAGGAGTACGTTGACCTCCAGGCCCGCCGGACGAACTACGAGCGCCAGGAGAAGCGCCTTCAGGAGCTGCTGGCCCAGACCAAGAGCATCGACGAGGTCCTGCGGGTGGAGTACGAACTGGCCCGCGTGCGGGAACAGATCGAGATGATGGTCGGGCGGCTCCGGTACCTTGAGAGCTTCGCCGCAATGGCGACGGTGAACGTCAGCCTCGTTCGCAAGGGCGAGGAGCAGGGCCAGCCGGGCCCGGGACCCTTTAACGAGGTCTGGAAGCGGACCATGGACGTCTTCATCCGGACCACCAGCCGGGTCGCCCTCGCTACAGTCTACCTGGTCGGCTTCATCGGCGGGCTCATCCCAATGATCCTCATCCTGGGGCTCGCCTGGTGGGGCGTCAAGACCGTCCGGCGCCGCGGGAGCGGAGCGTGACGCGACCGGATATCGTTATATGGCTGGCGTTGTAAAAGCATGATGATGTACTGCAAAACGGTGTGCGTCCTGAGGCCGTGCGGCAGGGTCGCAGATAGCAGGGAAGGTTAGCTGTTCTTCCAAAGCGAATAATAATTTCAGGGCCGGTGGCCTGTACCAGGGTCCCCGGCCCCTTGTTTTAAGGCTACCGGTAAGTCGCTAAGCCGGTAAGTAAGCCGGTAAGGTTGAGGGGAGGGGTCCGGTTGGCGGGAAAGGTCCTCATGCTCCTGGACGGGCACAGCCTGGTTTACCGGGCTTTCTTCGCCCTCCCTTCCACCTTCGTGACCAGGACGGGGCACTATACGAACGCCGTCTACGGATTTACCGGGATGCTCCATCGCCTTCTCGCCCAGGAACGACCATCTCACATCGCGGTGGCTTTCGACCGGCCGGAGATCACCTTCCGCCAGGCGGAGTTCCAGGATTACAAGGCTCACCGTGAAAAGATGCCCGGCGAACTGCTGGAGCAGTTCGCCTTCGTGGAGGCGATCCTGGCGGCCTGGGGGATCCGGACCCTTGACGCCCCGGGCTACGAGGCCGACGACGTCATTGGAACGATTGCCCGCCGGGGGGAGCGGGACGGTTTCACCACCATGATCGTGAGCGGGGATCGAGACGCCTTCCAGTTGGTATCCCCGGCCGTCCAGGTGCTCCTCACCCGGAAGGGGATCAGTGAAATGGAGATCGTCGGGGTGGAGGAGATCCGGCAGCGCTTCGGTGTGGAGCCCGTCCAGCTTGTGGAGGTCAAGGCTCTCATGGGGGATCCCTCCGACAATATCCCCGGGATCCCCGGGATTGGTGAGAAGACGGCGCTTCGCCTGGTCCAGCAGTTCGGAGACGTGGAGGTCCTCTTCGACTCCTTGGAGGCGGTCGGCACCGAAGGCCTGAGACGCAAGCTGGAGGGGCGGAGAGAAGATGCTCTGTTCAGCCGCCGTCTGGCGCGCATCGTGACCGACGTCCCCCTCGACTTCACCTGGGATACCCTGGTTCTTGGTGAACCGGACCGGAGCGCTCTCCTGGAGCTTTTCCGGGAACTGGAGTTCGGCAGCCTGATCAAGAGGATGGGCCTGGAGGAAACCGGTTCACGGATCGACGATCCGTCTTCAACCCCGGCACCTAAGCCGGTGCCGGCCTCAACTTCAGTCGATGTCCCGGCCCCGATTCCCGCTCCGCCCCATACTTTGACCGCGGCTCCGGCGCCGTTCCCCACCCCGAGCCAGGCTCCTGGCCTGCAGCCGGTTCCGTCACCCAGGCAGCTTGGCTTCTTCGAAGATGGGGACCGGCAACCGGAAGCCCCGGCCCCCGAGCGGGGAGTGCCGACCAGGCAGGAAGCGGAAGCCTTGACCCGGAAGCTCGCGGATCTACCCGAGGTATCCCTTTTCGCCCGCTTCCGATCGGCTGCCACGGGCTCCAGCGGCGGAACCGGCGGCCGCGGCGGGGACCGCACCGACGGCACCGGCGACACCCGTACGGGCGACGCAGCCCCTGAACCTTACGCCCCCGAGTCCATCCCGGGCCTCGAGGGCCTGTGCTTCGGCTATCGCGCCGGGGATGGAGCCGCGGTGTCCTGTTTCGTGCCGCTTAACGATCCCGGCCGCCCGGCAGGGTCCCCAGCCGCCTCCCCCCTTCCGGCCGGTCCCTTGGGGCTTCTGGCGCCCGTTCTGACGGCGGCGGTGCCACGGAAGGTCATGTACGATGCCAAGCCGGTGATCGGGCTGCTTGCCAGGGCCGGGATCAAGTTTCGGGGGCTGGAGTTCGACCTGGCCCTCGCCGCCTATCTTTTGAACCCCGGCCGGTTGCTCCCCGATCTCCGCTCCTTGGTTCGGGAACATCTTTCCGCCGAACTCCCCGGCTCGGAAAATGACCCTTTCGTCTTTGCCGCGGCCTCCCTGGCGCTCCGCGACGCAATGGCGAAAGCCCTGGGGGAGCAGGGGCTGGAACCCCTGTTTCAGGAAGTGGAACTGCCCCTGGTGGAGGTCCTGTCGTCCATGGAAACGGCGGGGATCGGGGTGGATCAGGAGTATCTGCGTTCCCTGTCCGGCGAGCTGGAAGAGAAGCTCGACGGGCTGGTGAGGGAAGTCTACGCGCTGGCCGGCGAGGAGTTCAACCTCAACTCCCCGAAACAGCTCGCCCGGATCCTTTTCGAGCGGCTCGGGCTCCCGGCTTTGAAGAAGACCAAGACCGGCTTTTCCACTGACTTCGATGTCCTGGAGCAGCTCGCCTCAAGGCACGAGCTTCCGGCGAAGCTGGTGGCCTACCGTCACTTGGCCAAGCTCAAGTCCACCTACGTCGACGCCCTGCTCACCCTGGTGGATCCCGCCACGGGCAGGCTGCACACCACCTACAACCAGATGGTGACCGCCACCGGCCGCCTCAGCAGTACCGAACCGAATTTACAAAATATCCCGATCAGGCTGGAAGAAGGCAGGCGGATCCGGAAGGCCTTCGTGCCCTCCGATCCTGGCTGGGTGTTCCTGGCCGCCGATTACTCCCAGATTGAGCTCCGGATCCTGGCTCATTACTCGGAAGACCCCGGGCTGGTGGATGCCTTCGAAAAGGACCAGGACGTTCACCGGAGGACGGCGGCCGAAGTATTCGGGCTCCCCATGGATGATGTGACCGCCGAACTGCGCGAGCGGGCCAAGGCGGTGAACTTCGGGATCGCCTACGGCATGACCGATTACGGCCTCGCCCAGCAGCTCGGAGTCGGCCGCTCCGAAGCCGCCGCCTTTATCGAAAGCTATTTCGAGCGCTACGCCGGGGTCAGGAAGTACATCGACGCGGCGGTGACCAGGGGTCGCATGCACGGCTACGCCACCACCATCCTGAACCGAAGGCGGTACCTCCCCGACCTCGTATCGCGGAACTACAACACGAGGCTCTTCGCTGAACGCACCGCCATCAACACTCCCATCCAGGGCAGCGCGGCCGACATCATCAAGATCGCCATGGTGGATCTCCATAAGAAGTTGGGGACCTCCGGCCTTGTGGCCCGGATGCTGCTCCAGGTCCATGACGAATTGATCTTCGAGACCCCCCGGGAAGAGCTCGACGAATTGCGTTCCCTCGTGGTAGGTTCGATGGAGAAGGCGTACCCGCTCCGGGTTCCCCTCAAGGTAGACGTGAAGGTGGGCCCCAATCTCTACGAGATGGTGAAAATCACCCGTGCCTGAACTCCCCGAAGTGGAAACTGTGAGGCGTACTCTGGCTGCCGAGATCCCCGGGCGCCGGATCGAGCAGGTGGAGGTTTTTTTGCCCAAGGTGGCCAGGCCCGGCTCCGAAGAACTTGCCGAGGGGTTGAAGGGAAAGCGTTTCCGGCTGCCCGGGCGGCGGGGAAAGTACCTTATCCTGCCCCTTGAACCGGGGGGAGTGCTCGTGGTCCACCTCCGG
>JACPQU010000016.1 GCA_016190305.1 Bacillota bacterium | reverse complement strand
GAGGCCCCGGGTTCAAATCCCGGCAGCCCGACCAGAATTAAACCCGCTGACCGCGAAGGTTAGCGGGTTTTTGGTTTATTAACAAACATACATCTCCGCCAGCAAAGGTCTAGAGCAATATTTGAAGGTTACGACTAACTAACATGGCAACGACGGAATAACCGTCTCCACAAATCGCTATTAGACGGTTTATGTCCAAATGTTTACGACAAAAGCCAACCAACTACACCGCCGACCACCGCGCCTACACCCGCTCCAATTGGCCCTCCAATGGCAGCACCCACCACGGCGCCAGCCGCAGCGCCTCCGATGACGGCGGCAGCTCTCCCCACTGGCCTTGCAGCTTGCGGCGGCAGGGCAAACACAACTATGGTAGCTACGAGGACACCGATTACAGCAGCTACAACTACTACGCCTGCCCCTATGGCTCCGACAGCCGCGCCTTTCGCAATCACCGCAGCGAAGAGAATTAACAGACCCGATGCTGCGCCAACAGCGATCATCAATCCCCTTTGTGGCATTTGACCCGCTGTTGTTGATGAACTACCCTGTTCGGATGGCTTCATCGTACTCCCTCCTTATCTTCCCATCACTTGGGTATCACTTCCGCTTCTTCCACTTAGATCCTATAAACCCTTCCAGAAGTAGAGGTTAGGATGCCAGATTGTAGCTGTCGGGACTGGAGCACTTCAGGAAAACCTGCACCAGCAGGGAGGTGGTGCAGAGTGAAGGTATTGTCGGCGGAGATGTATGTTTGTTAATAAACGAAAAACCCGCTAACCTTCGCGGTCAGCGGGTTTAATTCTGGTCGGGCTGCCGGGATTTGAACCCGGGGCCTCTTGCTCCCGAAGCAAGCGCGCTACCAAGCTGCGCTACAGCCCGACTGATTATAAATTTGGAAACTTTTTAGCGTAACGGCTTTCGCCTAAAAAGCTCTTCAATTATAGCAGATGCCGCGATCGCTCTCAACGTACACACCCGCCGGCGTCGTTTCCAAGGGCGACGTCTGGAATGTTCGCGGCGCCCGCCATATTGCCGCCGCGGCGCCAGGGAAGGGAAAAGCCGACTGGCCCGGCGGCATGGAGAACTTCTCCGCGGGAACAAACCATGTCCCCTCTCCTTGCCAAAGGGCAGCGGCCGCCTGGTCCAGGGAGGTGATCACCGCATATTTTCCCCGGGCGGCAAACCAGGCCGCCGCCTCGACTTTAGGGCCCATGCTGCCGGTCCCGAAATGCCCTTCCGCCGCATATCGGGCAGCCTCCCAGGGCCGGAGCACCGCCAGGTCCAACTGGTTCGGCGTCCCGAAATGAAGGGCCACCCGCGGTACATCGGTAAGCAGGAGCAGCAGGTCGGCCCCGACCAGTTCCGCCAGCAGGGCGGAGGTCAAGTCCTTGTCGACCACCGCATCGACCTCCTGGAAAGAGCCCTCGGGTGTGCGGGTCACCGGGATGCCTCCCCCGCCTCCCGCGATGACCGTCACCCCCAGGCTCGCCAGAAGCCTGATCACGTTCTTTTCGAGGATGTCCAGCGGCCGCGGGGAAGGAACCAGCCGGCGCCAGCCTCCCCGCCGATCCCATGTCCAGTGCTCACCCCTCGCGCGGCCGGCGACGGCTTCCCCCTCGCCCCGCAACGGTCCCACGGGTTTGGTTGGATGATGGAACGCGGGGTCGGAAGGATCGACCACGACCCGGGTCAAGATTGTTACCGGGGGTGAGTGAAACGGCGAATCAAACCCCCCAAGGGGACGGCGCCTCTCGGCGGAGGCCTCCACCAGGCACTCCTGGATCAGGTAGCCGATCACCCCTTGTGAGGCCGCCCCGCACAGGGCGATGGTGAAAGGGGGAATGATACTCGCCGCCAGTTCCTGCTGGCGAATCAGGTTTCCCACCTGGGGGCCGTTCCCATGAGTCATGACCAGCCTGCAGCCTGTATCAGCCAGGGCGGCAAGTTGCCGCCCGGTCACCACCAGGTTAGCCCGCTGCTCTTCCACCGTGCCCCGCTGGTCCGGGCGAAGTAGGGCGTTGCCGCCAAGTGCCACCACGATCGTACGCACCCCTGTAAACATCTGCTTCACCGCCCCTTGAGATATTTGGCGACTGTTGAAGCATTCTTTCGGAGCACTATTTCGGAGCGCTTCGAAGCATTTTAATGTTGACCCCCCCGCCATGTTCTATCCTGTCGAACCGTACGCAGCTTTTCAGGATTCCCCGGGGCATGTTTACCGGCGGCTGCGCCGGCGGTTCCTTAAAACTCAGCGTCCGGGCGGCAGCCCGGCCATTCGGCGGCGGATTTATTTCAGGGAAGAATTCTTTCACGAGGGATTTCTGTAAGGATTTCTCTCCTGATGGATACGCTTCCACAAGATTGGTGCGCTTTGAGGGCGGGTTCTGGGGAAAATGATCTGGAAAAAGAAACGGGGAATTTCTCCTTGCGCTTCAGACCATGGAAACTGATCTTGATGGTGACGCTTCTGGCCGTGGGGATCAACTTCCTCTTCTGGGGCTACGTGGCCCTCCTTCCCCTTCCCCAGCAGGTATCCCCTTCCGCAAGCCGGCTATATGACCGGAAGGACCGCCTCATCGGGACCGTCGCCGAACAAAATCGGGTTCCGGTTTCCCTGAGGGAGGTCCCTCGCGAGCTCCAGCTCGCCTTCATCGCCATCGAGGACTCCCGCTTCTACCAGCACCGCGGGGTCGATCCGATCGGGATCGCCAGGGCCGCCGTGAAGAACCTGCAGGGGAGGCGGATCGAGCAGGGCGCCAGCACCATCACCCAGCAACTGGCCCGCAACCTTTACCTGGGACACCGCCGGACCGTGGGCCGGAAGCTGAAGGAGGCGGTGCTGGCGATCAAGCTGGAGGCGTACTTCTCGAAGAGTGAGATTCTCGAGATGTATCTAAACGAGATCTACTTCGGGCAAGGGGCTTACGGGGTGGAAGCAGCCTCCCGTCTCTATTTCCGAAAGGGAGTCTCCGAACTGACCCTCGGGGAGAGTGCGCTCCTCGCCGGCATCCCCCGGCGCCCGAACTACTATTCGCCCCTGGTGACCCCCAGGGCGGCCCTCGAACGCCAAAAGACGGTTCTGGCCAGGATGGCGGAACTGGGTTACATCTCCTCGGTCCAGGTTGAGAAAGCCGCCCGGGAGCCAATTACCTTTGCGGAATCGAGCCTCGGGGGACGGGCCCCCTACTTTGTGGATCACCTGGTCCGGATCCTCGCGGACCGGATTTCCGGCGGAGAGGAGGCCATCCTTCGGGGGGGCCTCAAGATCTTCACCACCCTCGACCTGGACGCCCAATCCTCGGCTGAAAAAGCCTTCCTCGGGGGACTCCCCGAGGGGGTGCCCGACGAGAAAAAGGTTGATCAGCCGCAGGGTGCGCTGGTCGCCATGGATCCCGGTACGGGCCAGGTGCTGGCCCTCATCGGGGGGCGCAACTTCGAACAGAGCAGCTTCAACCGGGCCACCCAGGCCCGGCGGCAGCCCGGATCCGCCTTCAAGCCCTTTGTCTATGCCGCGGCCTTTGCGCACGGGTTCACCCCCGCCAGCACCTTTTTCTGCGAACCCATTGAATACCGGATTCCGGGGGCACCCCTTTACAAGCCGACCGACTATGGGGATCCCCAGTATCATTACCGAAACTTCACCCTCCGGGAAGCCCTGATCACGTCGGACAACGTGGTCTCCGTTCAGCTCATGAATGCCCTAGGGCCCGACATCGCCGCCTCTTTTGCGCGCCGGTTGGGGATCGAGAGCCCTCTCCGCAGCCATCTCTCCCTGGTCCTGGGAACTTCCGAGGTCACCCCCCTGGAGATGACA
This sequence comes from Bacillota bacterium, assembly GCA_016190305.1. Lineage (GTDB taxonomy): Bacteria > Bacillota > JACPQU01 > JACPQU01 > JACPQU01 > JACPQU01. The sequence continues at coordinate 3,937 of JACPQU010000016.1, read as the reverse complement.
GTGGCTTATTCCACCCTGGCCAACGGTGGTTGGCGGGTTCAGCCCACCTTCTTCAGGCGGGTGGAGGACGGCGCAGGCCGGATCATTCTGAAGGAGAATCCGGAGCGGAGACGGGTGCTCGATCCCCGCCTGGCCTTCATGGTCACAGATATTTTAAAGGGCGTCCTGGGCGAGAGAGGAACGGCCTCCGGCGCCGGCCGTATCTTCGGCGGCACCGCCGCCGGCAAGACCGGGACGTCCCAATCTTTTCGGGACGCCTGGTTCATCGGTTTCACCCCCTCCATGGTCACCACCGTCTATATCGGCCACGACCAGCCCAACCAGTCGCTTGGGCGGACCGGCGGTGGCCTGGCGGCCCCCATCTGGGCCCGCTTCGCCCGAGGTCTTGCCGATCGGGGCGGGCCGGCTGATTTCACCCGCCCAGCCGGCCTGGCGGAGGTACGAGTCTGCCCGGACGGCTACTTTCCCTTCCGGGAAATCTTCATCAGCGGTACCGAGCCCCCCGCTTGCGAGCGCAACCGTTTCTCGGGGATCTTCGCCCCGGGAGCCGACGGGCGCGACAGCTTCACGCGCTTGGAGGAAGCCCCCCGCCGGGCTGAAGAAGCCCCTGTTGAGGGCCCCCAACCCCCCGAAGAGGGTGGGCGGCCCGGCCAAGGCGGGGGCCCCGGGGAGACGGGGGAAGGAGAACAGGACGGGGAAGCCGGCGAAGAAGGCGGCCCGCTGAGGGAACCGTTGCTGCCGGGCCTTCCGCCCCTTCCCGAGCTGCCCCCGCCCGCGGGAACAAGCCATGGGATTCGTCAAGACAATCAGGAAATACCCGACAATCCAGGTAATCCGAATCATCCCGGCAATTCTGGCAATCCAGAAAATCCGGATTCTCCGGATCATTTGAACTATCTGGAGAATTGGGAAAAATCAAATGTTGCTCATTAGATTACCGCAGATACCGCAAATAACCGCTCACCTTGTTCCCATCATTCCGACCAGGGCAGGTGAAAAGCTTGACCGGCCACGAAGCTTCAGCCGGCAGTGAAGGGGGGCCGGAACCGCGCATTCCCCCCGGCCAGGTGGTCACACCGGGTTTCCCGGTCCTGCACCACGGCCGGACTCCCTCGATCAACCTGGATAAGTGGATCTTCCGGATCACCGGGCTGGTGGAAGAGTCCAGATCCCTGAACTGGGAGGAGTTCCGGCGTCTCCCGGCGGTCACCGCCACATCCGACATCCATTGCGTCACCCGCTGGAGCAAGCTGGACAACCGCTGGGAAGGAGTGGCGGCCTCCGAGGTGCTCAAGCTGGCCCGTCCCCGGCCCCAGGCCCGGTTCGTCCTGGTGCACGCGGAGGGGGGATGGACCACCAATCTGCCCCTGGAGGATCTCGCCGGGGAAGGGGTTCTGTTCGCCTTCAAGCACAACGGCGCCGATCTCTCCCCCGATCACGGATGGCCGCTGCGGCTGGTGGTACCCCACCTCTACTTCTGGAAGAGCGCCAAGTGGGTCAACGGACTGGAGTTCATGGCCAAGGATCGGCCGGGCTTCTGGGAGCAGAACGGATACCACATGCGGGGAGATCCTTGGCAGGAAGAAAGATTTCAATAGCACCGTATGATGGTTGAAAGGGTTTACCGGGAAACGAGGGCGTCATATTCCTCTCGGACGGCTTTAAAGTCTTCCCACACCGGTTTCTTCTTCCCGGGATCCCTGAGCAGGGCCGCCGGGTGAAAGGTCGGCATGATCCGGGCGCCCGACTTTTCCACCCAGGTCCCGCGGTCCCGGGTAATTCTGACGGACTGATCAATCATGGTTTGCGAAGCCAGGGCACCGAGGCAGACGATGATCGCCGGCTGAATGAGTTCCAGTTGCCTCTTCAGAAAGGGCATGCATAGGCGTACTTCTTCGGTGGTGGGAAGCCTGTTGCCGGGAGGACGGCACTTGACCACGTTGGTGATGTAGACCTCCCGGCGGGAGAGATCCACCGCCGCCAGGATCCGGTCCAGAAGTTGCCCGGCGGCGCCCACAAAGGGCTTTCCCAGCCGATCTTCTTCCTTCCCCGGGGCCTCCCCGACCAGCATCAGCCGGCTGGGAACGCCATCGGAGATTACCACTTGCCGGCATCCGGCCCGCAGCGAGCAACGCCGGCACTGCTTGGTTTCCTGCTCCCAGACGGCCAGGTCCTGCCCGGGGAGGTCGAAAAAGGTAACCTGCTTACGTCCCCAGGCCTCCATCGTAACGCCCCCCGGATCCCCAACCTTGGATCCCCTGTTTTGGAACCCCTATCTGGGAACCCCGACGGTGGAATCAAGGCTGTGAAGCTCTAACTTCCTTGGAGTCAACTCCCGGAGTCTACCCGGCCTTCGTGAGGACCCCCCCGGAGAGGACTTCCTCCGCTGCGCCAACCCCGGCACCCAATTTCGCTGGGTAGCCGCAGTCACGCAAACCAAGCTCCATCGCGGAAACGACGGCCAGAAGCTCGGTCTGCTGGACGGCGCCCAGGTGGCCGACCCGGAAGATCTGGTCCACCAGGTGTCCCTGCCCGCCGCCCAGAACCACCCGGTACTTGTCGCGCATCACCTTCCGGAACTGGCCGACGTCGAAGTTGTCGGGCGCCCAGACGGTGGTGACGCTGGGAGTGGAAAAGGCCTCGTTGCCGAAGAGCTTCAACCCAAGGGCCTTCACCCCGGCCTGGCAGGCCCGGGCAATCGTGACCTGCCTGGCGACGGCCTTGTCCAGGCCCTCCTCCAGGATCAGGGTCAGCGCCTCCTTGAGGGCCATGACCAGGGAAACAGCGGGGGTAAAGGGCGTCTGCCCGTTAATCGCGTAGTCGCGCATCTTCTGGAAGTCGAAGTAGAACCGGGGCATCCGGGCCTGCTTGGCGGCCTCCCAGGCGCGGGGGGCGACAGCGGCGAGCCCCAGTCCGGGGGGGGTCATCAAACCCTTCTGGGACGCCGTCACCGCCACGTCCACCTTCCAGGCGTCCATTTTGAACTCGGCGCATCCCAGGGAACTGATGACGTCGACCACCAGGAGGGCTGGATGATCCCCTCTGGCCTCGCTGATCGCCCTGATGTCGTGAAGCACGCCGGTGGTCGTCTCGCTGTGCACCACGATGATCGCCTTGATCGAACGCTCGGTGTCCTGCTTAAGCCTGGCCGCCACCGCCTCGGCTTCCACGCGCTGTCCCTCGGGGACCTCCATGGCCTCGATCCGTGCGCCGTAGGCCTTGGCGATGTTCGTGAACCTCCGGCCGAAACCCCCGGCAATCAGCGCCAGAACGTGATCGCCGGGGGAAAGGACGTTCACCACCGCAGCTTCCATGACCCCCGTGCCGGAACTGGCGAAGACCAGAACGTCGTGCTCAGTCTGAAAGACGATCTTGGATGAAGCGATAGTTTCCTTGAGGAGGGACGCAAACCGGCCTCCACGGTGGTTGAAGACCTGACAACCCATCGCCTGCAGGACTTCCTCTGGACAGGGCGTGGGCCCGGGAATCATGAGGTATTCCTTTCTCACGGCCGTTTGCCTCCCTGAGCGGATGTGCTGTTCGTACCGTTCACTTACCGTGCCGGGTTCCGGGATCTGTCATTGTATAGATCGAAAAAGAATTGCCAAAGTGCCGGGCAATAGGGACTCGTTCCACGCTGCCGGAGACATTTCCTGCTCAACCTGCGGCTCCTTAACAGCTTCGATTACTTCATTGCTACTTAATTACTATAGATATTTCTGGTATCGTACAACCCCGGATCTTGATTGTGATATAGCCGGATCTTGATTGGATATGGATCGTAACCGAAGCTTATCGATACCGGGCCTTATCCGCCGCCCCCGCCGGCAGCGATCAGGTTTAAAAAGTAACCATGGAGACGCGGATCGTCAGCCAGCTCGGGATGAAAGGAGGAAGCCAGGTAGGGGCCCTGACGGGCCAGCACCGGGTGGCCGTC
>JACPQU010000165.1 GCA_016190305.1 Bacillota bacterium | reverse complement strand
GCGGAGCATAAGCTGAACCCGTACGGGACTAAGCCCCGCCTGGAGAAAATGCAGGTGGACGGCCAGGAGGCCGTGATGATCATCCCTTCCGAAGACCAGTCGATGAAAGGCCAGTGGGGGCTGATCGTCAAGTACCCTGAGCCGGTAACCATTTCCGGCCACACCTATCCCTACCTGATCCTGTGGGCTCACGGCGATCACATCAGGGATATTGCGGGGACAATCAGCTTTCAGCGTTAGGGAGCGCAGGCAAGATTAATAGAAATGTTGACCATCAGTTCTTTTAGGCTCCCTTGTTCTTCAGGGAGCTGTTTTATTGATCGCCTTTTTTGATCGCCCCTGTTTATAAGATCACTCTTGTCGGCCGGCAAAATTGGGGATATTATCAGGGCAATAGGTTTAAACACTTAAAAATATAAACCTATTATCCCTTTCCGTAGGTGGTGACCATTGGAAATCAACGGTGATATTGCGCAGATGCTGGACGCCGTCCGTGACCCGGTCCGCCTGGAGCTGATCTTCCTCATCGGGGGTCAGGGAGGGCTGAACGTGACCGAGATCGCCTCCCGGTTCAAGCTGAGCCGGCCGGCCGTCTCTCACCACCTCAAGGTGCTCCGGATGGCTGGGATTATCAAAGGGGAGAAACAGGGGCTGGAGGTGTTCTACCGGCTCGACCGCCAGCGGATCGTCGAGTGCTTGCGCTCGCTCGCGGGGGCAATCGAAACCTGCTGTCCTATGCCAGACGACCCTCAAGACAACAAGCCCGGGAATTAGGTCCGTTATACGTCCGTTATATGAATGAATCCGATACCTTAAACCTGGTCAGCCCGATAAGGGACCTGCACTTGGAGTGAAAGATGGTTGCTGTAGGAGGTGTTGCGGGTGAACCGTATCAAACTCGATTGCTGTTCAACGGGATGTTCAAAGACAATCAAGACTAAGAGTCCCCAGAGGGCGGAGGAAAGCCCCGAAGAAACAGTGGATGAGTCCAACTCCCCGTTAATCCGCCCGGCCGACCATACCATCACCTGGGCGGACCGCCTGGATCACTTCCGGGCGCGGTGGGGGGTGAACCGCATGGGGCACCGCATCGATCCAGGCGTTTACGCCTTGGGTGAACCGACTTCTGACTCCCCTGTGTTTGTTACGGCCAACTACACCCTCAGCTTCGACGCCCTTCGCTCCTCCCTGGCCGGTTATGACGCCTACCTCCTCGTGCTGGACACGAAGGGGATCAACGTCTGGTGCGCGGCCGGCAAGGGGACCTTCGGCACGGAGGAGCTGGTCCGCCGCGTCCAGGAAACTGGACTCCACCGGGTGGTCCGCCACCGCGCGCTAATCCTGCCCCAGTTGGGAGCACCGGGGGTGTCGGCCCACGAAGTTACGAGGCGCACCCGTTTCAAGGTCCGCTACGGCCCCGTGTACGCCAGGGACCTTCCTTCGTTTCTCCGCCTGGGAGAGGCCACCCCGGAGATGAGGCGGGTGTCCTTTCCCCTGCCGGATCGCCTCGTCCTGATCCCGGTCGAGCTAACCAACCTGCTGCTCCCGATGAGCGCCGCGGCCGCACTGATGCTCGCCGCCGGCGGCTGGACGGCTTCGGCGGCCGCCCTGGCGGCTTTTCTCTCCGGGATCGTGCTCTTCCCGGCTCTTTTGCCCTGGCTCCCGACTTCGTACTTCAGCACGAAAGGTTTCATCCTGGGCGGGTTGACGTCACTCCCGTTTATCTACCCATACCTCCAGGGCCTGTTTTTCGCCCGCTCCTTGGCTCCCTGGTGGCTACCCGCGGGTCTGACCCTGGCGACCCTGCTGATGATGACTCCGGTGGTTTCCTTCCTGGCCCTGAACTTTACCGGTTCGACGCCTTTCACATCCAGGAGCGCGGTGAAGTTCGAGATTGCCACCTTTGTGCCGCTGATGGCCAAGATGCTTGCCGCCGGTGTCGTTCTGGCCGTTTCGTTGAGGCTGGCTGTTGGATTGGGGGCGGCGTGATGTTCATCATCCCTGTGGCCAATACCCTGGTTTATGACGAGTCTCTCTGCAGCGGTTGCCGGATGTGCTGGCTGGTCTGTCCCCATGGCGTCTTCGTCGAGGGCCGGATCGCCCTGCTGGCCCGTCCGGAGGCCTGCATGGAGTGCGGCGCCTGCCAGCGAAACTGCCCGACGGGGGCGATCACGGTGGACAGCGGGGTCGGGTGCGCCGGGGCCATGATCCGGGCGGCCCTGACCGGTCGTAAGGAAGCCACCTGCGGGTGAACTGCCCGCTCAGGGATGTCCTTCGCACGTCCAGGTTTCCGAGGTCGAATAACCATTTCCAAAAGGAAAACAAGAAGCCGAGCCGAAAACCCTGGCGATAAGGTTTCTTTTCGTCTGCTCCCAATCACCTGGAGAGGAAGAGTTACCCCTTGATCGACTGGAACCGCCGCAAACAAGTGGCTGGGACGATGCTGGATGCCATCGGGCTGACGCCGATGGTCCGTTTGAACCGGGTCACTGCCGGAATCGGGGCCGCAGTCTACGGTAAGGTGGAGTACCTTAACCCCAGCGGCAGCCTCAAGGACCGGATCCTCCGGTTCATGGTGGAGGATGCGGAGCGCCGCGGAGAACTCAAGCCGGGCATGACCATCATTGAAGGCACCACGGGCAACACGGGCATCGCAACCTCCATGATCGGAGCAATCAAGGGATACCCGGTGCTCATCGTGATGCCCAGGGGAATGAGCGCCGAACGCCGGAAGACCATGTGGGCGTACGGCGCGGAGATCGTCCTTACTGAGGGCGCGGAGAGCGACGTGGACCTGGTCATGGACAAGGTGCAGGAGATCAAGGCCGCCAACCCGGGCCGGATGTGGGAGGTGGGCCAGTTCACCAATCTGAACAACGTGGAGGCTCACTACCGGACGACTGCGGCGGAGATCTGGGATCAGATGGATGGAGAAATAGGAGCCTTCGTGGCCTCGCAGGGAACCGGAGGTACCGTCACCGGCGTCGCCCGCTACTTCCGTGAGCGCAACCCGGAGGTCAAGATCTATGCGGTAGAGCCCGCGGAGTGCCCCATCCTCTCCGGCGGTGACTGGGGAACTCATTCCATAGAGGGCATAGGTGACGGCTTCATCCCTGACGTCCTGGACATTGACCTGCTGGATGGGGTGATCCAGACCACCTCGGCCGAGTCCGTCGAAATGGCCCAGCGGTTGGCCCGGGAAGAGGGGATCTTCTGCGGGATTTCCTCGGGCTGCAACGTGGCTGCGGCCCTCAAGTTGGCCCGGAAGCACCCCGAACTGAAATCGGTAGTGACGATGATCAACGATAACGGTCTCCGGTACTTCTCCACGGAACTTTGCGGGGAGAACCCCGAAGTACACGTACCGGACCGGGAACACTTCGTCCGGGAAGAGGACCGGGCCCGCCTGGCGGGCAAAGTTCTGGACGTCATCATTTAGCCCCGAGGACGGATTGCCGCCAAAGTAGTTGGAGCCGAGGTCCTCAAGCTGTTGCCTTGGGTGCAACGTGGTGCTAGGGTTACCGTCTATCCGATCAAAGGTTTTGCCCCTGTCCTGGTTGAAACTCCCTCCCTGACCTTATTCAGCCCTCGGAGCCCTGAAAGAAACAGGTAAGGGTGAAATGGGAGAAAGGCCAAGGAGGGATTTCCTCTTGAAAATGCTCATATGGCAAAGGTCCGGCATTGGACTCCTCAACCGCCTGACGGTTCCTGTCGCTCTTGCCCTTGCCCTTCTTGTTCTCCTGCTCTTTCCCTCTGCTGCGGACGCCCTGGTCAAGGAGGGCTCGGACCAGCGCGGCAAGTACACCGTCGAGGACCGGCAGACTTACCCCATCGTGTTCATCCCCGGGATGGCCGGAACCGAACTGAACCTAGGCGGGGATCGCAACCTCTGGCCCGGCTATCTCCTCCTGCCGGACGTCAGCTTCACCGGGGAGATCCAGGGCTTCCCCCACCTTCGCCTGCAGGCCGATGGAAGGACTCCCACCTATGGCCAGCATGCCATTCCGACCCAAGTCATGCGCTCAGGGGCGGGATCGGACCTGGGGATCGCCGGCGAATGGTACTTCTTCCCCATCTACCAGGGGTTCTACGACTATATGAAGTCCGAGGGCTATACTTACGAGCCCAACCCCAAGACCGGAAAACAATTCTTTGACTTCGCCTACGACTTCCGTAAGGACAACCGGCTCTGGACCCAACTCCTGGACAAGAAGGTGGACCAGGCCCTGGAGACGACAAAAAGCGACCGGGTGATCCTGGTCGCCCATTCCATGGGGGGGCTACAGGCCCGGCTCTACATGAAGGATCCGGCGCGGGCCAAGAAGGTGGCCGGCGTGGTTTTCTTGGCCACTCCGCACCACGGATCGCCCATGGCCTTCTGGGCTTTCACCGAAGGTTATAACTTTGGAAACGCCAAGCTTTCGGATCGGACCATGTGGCTGATCTCGGACAACTGGGCCGGTGGATACCAACTGCTCCCCGACTTCAACTTCATCCAGGCCGAGGACGGCGCCTTCTGGAGCCTCGACCGGACCTATTCAAAGGACTGGGTCAGTTCCCAGGAGATGCTGAGCTATAACGAAACCGTACGTTTGAGCGGAAGCGAGAAAGCACGCCAGGCCGTGCGGTACGGGCTGCCCAACTACGATTTCGCGAGGGACAGAATCGCCTTCCACAGGGAGCTCGGAGACAGCGTGGATCGCTATCCTTGGGTGAAGTACTACATGATCGAGGGCACCGGGGTGGAGACCGTCCAGTACCTCGAGGCCAAGATGGTCGACGTGGGTCTGGCTAAGCCCAAGCTGGAGCTAAAGAAGGTCAAGAATAACCGGGGTGACGGGACCGTTCCGGCGGCCGGGGCCCGGATCCAGGGGGTCGAACAGACCTTCACCGTCAAGTCCGAGCACGCGGCCATCGTCGCCAACAAGGATGCCCTGATGATCCTCACCGGTCTCCGGAAACACGTGAACAAAGAGGATGAAAGGGCGAAGATCACCGAGGCGATCAACGGGTACGTTCGGCCAAATCTGAACAAGGTCCGTGCCTGGAAAACCAGTGGCGGCTCCGGTTCCGGCTCAAGCGCCGCCGGGGACGGGGGGAGTAAGAGCGTCTTTGGAAAGGGCCCGCTCCGCGGGCTGCTGGAATTCATAGCGGCGTTGATCATGAGAGGACCGGTGGATGAGAAGAAGGTCGAACTCCGGGACCAGGTCCGGGACCTGGCGGCGAAGAACCTGGAGTTTCTCCGCGCCAACGTCGTCGTGGCGGCGGGGACGGAACAGGAAGACCGTTATTACGTGGTGATCAACAAGCACCAGTTGATCGATGCCGGCCCCGGCCGGATCACTCCATCCAACGCCCTGGTTCAGGTCAACTCGATGGAGACCTTCGAGGGGATCCTGGGCGGCAGGATCAACCCCAATGACGCCATCCAGGAAGGCAAGATCACCTTGAAAGGGACTTCCCTGGTGGAGAGGTTCAAGGTCTTCTTGTTCAAGTGGACCGCCAAGTACATGCGTTGACCACACTGAAGCGGGGCTAAGAAATAACTTCATAGACTAAGGCCGACATAGACTAAGGCACGACCTTTCGCACGAGGGCCGCCAGGGCCAGGATGTATAAACGCAGCGCGGCCAGGGCCAGGACACCGCCGGTGCCCATGACCAGGCCCATCACGATCAGGGCCAGGTTGGGAAGATATGGCGCGTTCCAGGGGGTAAGAGGGGGTACGGGGATCAGGCTCGGGAAAAACAACGCAAGGATGGAGCCCCCGATTGCCGCAATGCCTCCGATGGTAAGGGCTATGCCGACAGCGCTCAGGAAGGGAACGATGAACATGCTTGGCACGCTGGCGGTGAAAGCCAGGCCGATCAAGGCGAACCATCGGGTCAAGCGGTTCCCGCCGGGGGTACGCCGGCTGATCAGCGCGTCCGCCGTGTAGGCCCTGGCCAGCCGTTTGGCAGGGCCGAGCTTCTGCAGCACCTCGGCCTCAGGCACACCGGCGGATACTGCATCGGCGATATGACTTTTGATCTCCCGGACCAGGTCGTTGCGTTCCTCTTCCGGCAGGCGATTGAGCCCGCTTCTGAGAGTTTCGAGGTATTGCCTTTCCGAAGTTTCCCGAACCACCTCCGCTGGATGATTTTGCTGCCGCTTCAGGTTCCACCGCTTCACTCTCCATCCGCTCCTTCCGTTCCGTTATTTCCGGCGTCTTGGGTATGATCAGCGTGGCGGCCGGGGCCGGCATAACGGTCAACCGCCGCCGCCATCTTCATCCACTCCGCGCGCATCGCTGAAAGGGCTTTCCGGCCAGAGGCGGTCAGGGAGTAGTAGTTCCTGGGCGGGCCCTCTTCGGAGGTCTGCCAGTAAGACTCCGCGAGGCCTTCCTTGCGGAGGCGGCGGAGGAGCGGGTAGATCGTACCCTCACCCGCAGCCAGCTCCGGAGTCCCGGCCAGCCGGCTGATGATCTGGTATCCGTAGATCGGCCCTTTTTCGATCAGCGCAAGGATGCACAGTTCCAGAAGACCGCGGCGGAGCTGGGAGTTCCATTCGCCGGCAGCATCCACGGGTGTCCCTCCTCATCCGCCGTTATCCATCCTCGCGGTGAGCTTCAAGACGACTCATCCTGCGAGACGGAATGCACAGGGCGATCCTGAGATCAGGTACATCGTATAGCATAGTACCTGGGTATGCAAGGTATAAATTCATCAGCCGATCACGTAACCGGAACTTTCAGCTTTCGACCAAGTCCACCCGGAATTAAATCCTCCGCTTTCGGAATAAATAACTACCGGCTCTGCTCGAACTCATCCCGGCGGCGTAGCGGAAGCGTATCCGAGATTGGCTCCCGCGCCGTCCTGCTTTCACTGACACCGGCATCACGCGATAGGCCCGTTGTTGCAGGTCGCCATGCCGGCTGCAGCGAGGCGCGCCGCCGGTGCCTACCGTATACGGGATCAGGGCCGCACATATAATACCCGTAGCCCGCGTGAGGGGGTGCGAAGATGCTTGAAGTCGCGGTGATCACGACGCCTCTTCTAGAGGATCTGCACAAGAATCTCCTTCAGAAGGGCACTTCTCTCCGTGGTGGATCGGATATAGTGACCGATATCGAGATTCGCACCGAACCCGGCCCCCCGGCGGTCTGCTGCCGTCTCCTCGACCCCGGCGGTTCCGGTTCGAAGGGTGACGTGATCCGGGCGTTCCGCAAAGTGGTTGCCTCGGCCCTCACCGAGGTGGTGCTAGGCAAACATACCGAGCAGTTGATCGAACAGTTCCTTCAGTCGGACTACGCGTTCTTCAGCGATGAGGATCGCCGGGTGATCGTTCGCCAGGCCAGGCGCCTCGTGGGCATGGTCGGTGACGCCGCGGGAACCTGCCGGCGGGAATTGATCCAGCGTGCCTTCTATGATTACCTGTGCCGCTCCGGGCAGCTCATCCTGGATGGTTTTGTCCGCTTCCGGTTGAAGGGCTACGTCGGCGAACTGAGAAAAGCGGTGGAGCGCTCGGTGGACTGCTTCCTGATCGAGAAGGAGCAGAAGGAATTCATCCGCCTGTTGCGTTACTTCGTTGAGGTTCAGCACTCGAGGATCGATCGGATTCACGTGGTCTTCTCACCCAGCGGGGAGGGAAGATTGCTCAACGACGAGCAGAAGGCCGTCGGAGAGGAAACCTTCGATCTTCTTCTGGGCTCCACCTTCGAAAGAGAAATGACCCTGGATGACGCCCTCCTGAGCAGGCTCATCGCCCTCTCACCGGGTCAGGTCATCCTGCATACCAGGGATCATAACGGAGGGACCCTGGCCGAGACGATCCGCATGGTCTTCTTTGATCGGGTCAAGGAATGCGCCGGTTGCCCGGTTTGCAATCCGCGCCCGCTTTTGAAGTCCGAGGCCAAACCAAGAGTCAGGGAACTCCACGGTACGCGGAACAAGGGACGCTAGTCTCCCTGGACGCCGGGTCTTATGCCGGCTGTCGCCAGGCGAGCTTGCTGATACCGGCCGGTTGCTCGTTACATCGGACCCTCCGATTGGTGCTATGATAGCCCGGGGGGTTCAAACTTGCAGGGTTCCCAATGGTTGGAGATCATACTCCTCTTGCTTTTCCCGCTGGCCGGCGCCCTAGTGGGGTGGGGGACCAACCTGCTGGCCGTCCGGCTCCTTTTTCGTCCACTTCATCCCCGGCGTATCCCGGTCGTAAACTTGGTGATCCAGGGCCTCCTGCCCCGCCGGCAGGAGGAACTTGCCCGCTCGGTGGCTTCAGCGGTGGAGGAGAAGCTTCTGTCCACCAAAGAACTGTTGAGCGGCATCCATGACCCGGAGACCATCGGGAAGCTGGCGTCCGTCCTCTCCAACTCGCTGCTCGACCGCCTCGCTCAGCGTCTGAACTTCGTCCCCTGGCCCATCCGGGATCGCCTGCTGGACGCCCTGGAGTCACCGATACGCCGCGAAATCGAAGAACGCGTGGCCGAGGGCATGGTGCTGGCCAGCCGTACCCTCGAGGAGCGCTTCCAGGTCCGGAAGTTGGTCGAAGAACGCCTCCTTTCCTTTTCCCTGGTGGAGCTGGAACAATTGGTCCAAGAGGTCAGCGGGCGGGAATTACGGCAAATCGTTCTCCTGGGGGCCTACCTGGGGGCGACCGTGGGGTTGATTCAAGCCGGAATTTGGTTCTTGCTCCGCCGGGCCGCGGGATGAGCGTGAACAGGGTGGCATCGAACTGGTGATAATTTACAAATAAATAATCATAAGCTTAAAGGTAATGCCCCGCTGGTGTAGAAACAGCGTTCCATAACTACAAGTCCAGCTATCATACCATATATTGCTAACTATACCTGTATAATACACTCACGGTCCCTGAGAAGCCTTTTTGGAGCCGGGATTAACTTTGGTATCCTCAAAGTCTAATTGGAGGAGCTGATCTATGCCATATCATACATGTTTTACAAATTATTAAATACTCACGTCTCTGCTTAAGCTACCCTACCTCATAGAGGTTTACCGTCCTTCTGCCTGACGCCGTTCCATTCCCCAGCAACTGTCCCCTGTCCCGGCAACTGCAACCCTTCTGTCCCAGCCGTGAGCGCTCTTTCCGGATCAGGAGCGATGGACAAATCCTAGGCGCTGTCTTGCACGTGCAAATACCCATTACAAGGGAGCGTGGCATGTTGAAAATCACCAAGATGCGGATCTTTTGCCTGGACATCCCGATGAGCAACCCCGCCACATTCACGTTCTACGGTGATCAGGTCAGCGTCGACACGGCCAATCAGGTCGGGGTCAAGCTTGTCAACGACGAGGGAGTCGAAGGATGGGGTTTGACCAGTCCCGTTCCTCCGTATCATGGCATGACCGCCGGGATGATCATTGAAGCCCTCAAGTTCCTGACCCCCTTCGTGGAGGGTCAGGATCCCACGAACATCGAGCGGATCCACGATGTCATGGACTGGGCCCTGCGGGGCTCCCAGCCTGCCAAGTGTGCCGTAGACCTGGCCCTCTACGACCTGGTTGGAAAGGCCACCGGGCTGCCGGCCTACGCCCTGCTGGGCGGGAAGCGCCGTGACGATTTCGAGACCACCTTTACTCTCCCGAGCGGTCGCGGAGGTCGGATCTGGAGCATGGATGAACTGGCTTCGGAAGCTCGGGGACTGCTAGCGAGGGGTTTCAGAGCTTTCGAAGTACACATCGGAACCGCTCCGGGCAAGGGCTTCCACCAGGATCTGGAGCGGATCGCCACCATTCGAGGGGCCGTGGGCGATCAGGCCGCCATCGACGCCGATGCCCATCGCAACTGGACGGTCAAGGAGGCCATCCTGGCCGTCCGGGAGCTTGAGCGCTACAACGTGATGATCGAACAACCGGTGGCCACCCTGGACGAGATGGCGGAGGTGCGCCGCTCGGTGGGGGCCACCATCATCGCCGACGAGGGCTGCCAGACCTGGGAGGACGGGGTGGAGATCATCAAGCGGGAAGCCGCCGACGCCTTTTGCATCAAGCCCATCAAGGCCGGAGGACTGTACAAGGCCAAGCGGCTGGCGATCCTGGCCGAGAGCTTCGGGCTCCTGACCCGGGTCGACGGGGTTCCCGGGGAGGGTAAGCTCTCCAACGGAGCATCCGCCCACCTGGTCCTGACCCTCAAACACCCCATCGTCTGCGGGGTGATGCAGCACGACCGGAACCAGTTTGACCTTGTGGTCGAAGGGGGGATGGAGTACTGGGATGGCCGGGTTTCCCTCCCGGATCTCCCCGGCCTGGGGGTCACGGTTGACGAGTCCATGGTGACCTTTGTTTGATCCGGCGATCCGATGCTTTCCCGGATGTTCTTTTCTCCGGATGTTCTTTTCTCCGGATGCTCTTTTCTAAGGAGGTGGATTCTGACAGAGGTTAAGACACGACCTGTAATGAGGCGCTGGATCATCATGAGAAAGGGGGCTGTGATGTTGTCCATCGCGTATCGGAAGTTCCTGGTGATCGGACTGATCCTGGTGCTGGGCGTGGTCATGGGAACGGCCTGCGGGCAGAAGGCAACGGCTCCGGAGGGTGGGGAGAAATCCTCGACACCTGCTACCGGGAAGAAAGAAGAGCCCAAGGCTGATAAACAAGGGGCCAAGCCTGTACCTAAGGCTTCGGCCAAGCCGTTGGTGATCGCCATGGGTGCCGAGCCGGCGACGCTCGACCCCTACGCTGATAATGACGGAAACATGCGCAACGCAACAGCCAATATTTTTGACTCCCTGGTGGTGGCCGAGGCCCAAAGCTTCAACCTCAAGCCGGTGCTCGCCACCCGCTGGGAAAATGAAGATCCGACCACCTGGCGATTCTGGCTTCGCCAGGGAGTGAAGTTCCACAACGGTGAACCTTTCAATGCTGACGCCGTGGTTTTCAGCTTGAAGAGGATCCTAAATAAGGAATATAACTCGCCGCTGCTCAACTTCTTTGACGGGATCCTGGAGGCGAAAGCGGTCGAGCCATACGTGGTGGATATCATCACCAAAGGCCCTAATCCTTTGGTACCCATCAGGCTGTCCTGGCTTCCGATCATGGAACCAAAGCACGTTCAAGCGGTGGGCGCGGACGTCGTGGAAAAACCCATCGGCACCGGTCCCTACAAGTTCAAACAGTGGAATCGCGGTACCCAGATCGTCCTGGAGCGGAACGAGGACTACTGGGATGAGAAACCGGAGATTCCCGGGGTGGTAGTCAAGTTCATCGCTGAGAATTCCACCCGCCTCATGGCCCTCCAGAACAACGAGGTCCACATCGCCCGCGATATGAGCCCGGAGGTCAAATCCCAGATGCCCGCATGGAAGGACATCAGCGGGATGGAGTTCTCGGCCATCCGGCTGAATGCGGAGCGGAGGGAAATGAAAGATAAACGGATTCGCCAAGCCATGAACTACGCTGTCAACAAGGAGGCCCTCCGCGACAAGCTGTTCAACGGTTCTGCGAAGATTACCCCCTGTCAGCAAAGCAAGTCTGCGTACCCCGGGTTCAACCCCGATCTGAAACCCTATCCCTTCGATGTCGCCAAGGCGAAGCAATTGCTCCAGGAGGCGGGATACAAGGGTGAAAAGTTCGAGTTTGTAGGGGCCCGCGGCCGGTGGCTGAAAGACGGAGAGCTTTCCGAAGCGGTGGCCAAAATGCTCAACGACGCGGGGATCAACGTCGAGTTGAAGATCCCGGAGTGGTCAAAGTGGGTGGAAACGTACTTTAATCTCAAAAACCCGGTTGATATGATCCTGACCTCCAACAGCAACGAGATCGGCGACCAGGATCTGATCATGAGCAAGTTCGCTCATACTGCGGGACGTTCAAGCACCTACCATGACGACGTCCCGGGCCTGGATAAGATCATCGATGACAACCGCTATGAGTTGAACATCGACAAGCGGAACCAGGTGTACCGTGATCTGTGGGCCCAGCTTTGCGAAGACCCGCCGTGGATTTTCCTGCTGAACCCGGACGACGTGTACGGAGTGGATCCTTTTCTCGAATGGGAGCCGAGGCAAGACCAGTTGATCTTTGTTAAGGATATTCAATGGAAGAGCTAATCAAGTCGATTATTCATCAGTCAAGGCTGTGAACCGGTGAGGGGCGGGGCTTTGCCCCGCCCCAGGACCCGGCCCTCAAGCCCAGGCGTCGCTTTGGGGTTGGCTCCAGGAGGTGAGTTTCGCTTGCGTCGTTACATCATCGGCCGGTTGCTTTTTGTATTCGTGGTCATGGCTTCAGCCCTGATCGTGGTTTTTATCCTTACCCATATGGTAGGGGATCCGGTGGACCTGTTGCTTCCCCTGGATGCTCACCAGGAGCAGGCCGATCAGATGCGGATCGCCCTGGGCCTGGATCGGCCCTTGTGGGAACAGTTCAAGGACTTCGCCTCCCGGGCGATCCGCGGGGATTTTGGAAACTCCCTCTGGCAGCGCCGTCCCGCCCTCCGGGTAGCCCTGGAAAGTCTTCCGAACACGATGAAGCTGGTAGGGGCAGCTTTCTTGCTGGCCGTGGTCATGGCGGTTCCTTTGGGTGTGCTGGCGGCTGTAAAACAGGGCTCCACCCTGGATAAAATAACCTCTCTTCTGGCTTTACAGGGAGTAAGCACTCCGCCTTTCTGGTTGGGCTTGATGTTGATGATGATCTTGTCCGCCAAGCTTCACTGGTTTCCGACGTCGGGCATGGGGGGATTTCAGCATCTCGTTCTGCCCGCTGTGACCCTGGCGATGCGCCCTATGGGACGTATCGCGCAAATGGTTCGATCGGCAATGCTGGACCAACTCGGAGAACTTTATGTCACCACAGCCCGGGCCAAAGGCCTATCAGAAACCCGGGTCGTCATGGTCCATGCTCTAAAAAACGCCGCCATTGCCATCGTTACCATGGCGGGTTGGGAACTCGGGCGTCTCATGGCGGGTTACTCCGCAGTGGTGGAATGGGTTTTTTCCTGGCCGGGAATCGGGATGATGGTCGTGAAAGCCATCGACAACTGGGACTTCCCGCTTCTACAGGCCACCGTGGTTGTGACCGCCTTGACCATTTCACTGGTGAACCTCCTGGTCGATCTCTCTTATTCACTCTTCGATCCCAGGATTAGAAGTGAAAACTGACCATTGCTCCAACTCCAGGAAGGCAAGGAGTGTCGATATGCCGACAGAGGTCTTGGTTCGGGCCGATAGGTTGAAGGTCGCTCTCAGCGGGACACGCAGGTTTTTTGCGGACCGCTTCACCCTTGTCTTCGCGGTCATCCTCCTGACGATCGTGTTTCTGGCTCTGTTTGCGCCTTACGTAGTACCCCACGATCCGTTCGGGGGTGACCTCATGGATCGTCTCGAGCCTCCGGCATGGTCCCAAGGAGGCAGCACGAGGTTTCTCCTGGGAACCGACGCCCAGGGCCGTGATCTTCTGAGCCGGCTCATGGTCGGGGCCAGGGTTTCTCTCAGCGTGGGGCTCGGGGTGGTCGTGGTCGCCGGTACCGTGGGAACCGTCCTGGGACTGGTGGCCGGTTATTTCGGGGGTAAGGTGGACCAGATCATCATGCGGATCTTGGATATCCAGTTCGCCTTCCCGGGCTTACTCATCGGAATGACGATCGCCGGGGTCCTTGGTCCCAACCTCCGCAACATCATGATCGCCCTCTCGGTCAATGGATGGATGGTATTCGCCAGGCTCATCAGGGGCATGGTGATGTCCATCAAGGCTAGGCCCTTCGTGGAAGCGGCTGAGGCGGTGGGGTGTTCAAAGTCCCGGATCATCTTCGTGCATATCTTTCCTCACGCGCTGGCCTCACAGAGCATTCTGGCCGTCATAGAAGTTGCCAGGATCATCATGGCCGAAGCTTCCTTGAGTTTCCTCGGTTTGGGGATCCAGCCTCCCGGAGCATCGTGGGGCCTGATGCTTGCCGAAGGCCGCGAGTACATCTCCACGGCCTGGTGGTTGGTCACCTTTCCTGGACTGGCCATCCTGGTCACCATTATTTCTCTGAACATTGTTGCCAACCGTTTACGCTCCTTCCTTGACCCGCTTCAGCAGCGGGTGGTCAGGGTCTAAAGCAAGCACAAAAATCATAATCGGGTAGGGGGGCCATTCATGAAAATCGCCTCGGTGGAAGTCTTTAAAATGACCGTTCCCATGCGGGTTAAGCGGCGAGTCACCTTCCATGGAGGGGTCATGAAAGTCGACGAGGCTAAAAACGTAGTCGTCCTGATCCACTCGGACAACGGAATCACCGGGGTTGGAAGCACAAGTTCCCAGCCGCTTTACTTGGGTATGACCCAGGAGACGATCGCGGAAGCGGCCAAGTATCTTGCTCCTCTCGTGATCGGGGAGAACCCATGCGCCCTTGAAAGGATCAACAATCTGATGGACTGGTCATTACCAGGCAACGAGGCTGCCAAGTGCGCTATAGACCTGGCCCTGCATGATCTTCTTGGAAAGGCTTTCGACCAGCCCGCGTACGTCCTTCTCGGGGGGAAACAGAGGGATGACTTCATCACCACCATCAGTGTGAATACCGATGAGCCGGATGTGATGGCCGCCTCTGCCATGGAGTGTTACGATCAAGGTTATCGGGGCCTGGAGGTCCAACTGGGGGTGGCAGCCGGCAGCGGTTTCCGAAAAGATGTGGAACGTGTTCGGATGGTGCGGGAGAGCGTCGGGTGGGAGGTCGAGATCGTAGCCGACGCCCATCGGAACTGGACCCCCAAGGAGGCCATTTCGGCTTTATCATCTCTCGAACCATTCGACATCGTCGTCGAATCCCCAACGTCGGGAGGGCCGGTGGCCATGGCCGAAGTCCGGAGAGAAACCAAGGTTCCGATCATCGCTGATGAGGATTGCCATACCGTTCAACACGCGGTGGATATCATCCGGCTGCAGGCGGCCGATATTCTGTGCATCAAGCCGATCAAGGCCGGCGGTCTGACCAAGGCCCGGCGGATTGCGGTCCTGGCGGAGAGCTTCGGATTACGCTGCCGGGTTGACGGATTGCCGGGGGAAAGCAAGCTCAGCAACACGGCCAGCGCTCACCTGGTGTTGACCTTGCGCAATCCGGTGGGCTGCGGGGTGGCCCACTTCACGCGCCTGGGCGAGGATTTCGTGGTGGAAGGGGGACTTAGTCTGGCCCATGGCCGGGTGAGCCTACCTGATCGTCCAGGTCTGGGGGTAGAGGTTTCCGGCGATGCTTTGCGGCGCGCCTGAAACTGATAAACTACGCCGTTCCTTGTTGAAAACGCGTTTCCACGCGGTCATTTCGCTATTCATCTTGTTGACGCCTGCTTCAGACGTTTGTTATAGTTGGGATGGTTATTCAAAGGCAAGCAATTCAGGACAGTAATCGCATAGGGTTCGTCCAAAGCAGGAGCACCCAGCTTCTCACCCTGAGGCGCCGTTGCAGCTACCAGGGTCACCCAGTTGACGGATGAGTCCGCTTCCAGGGCGGGTGGGTGCACCCGCCTTTATTCATGTGCCGGTTTATTCAAGACAGGCTTAGGGAAGGAAAGGAGGTGAACAGGCTATCAGCAAGGATCTCCAGATCAATGAGCAGATCCGGGCTAAAGAAGTCAGGGTCGTCGGAAACGAGGGTGAACAGCTGGGTATCATGTCCCTCAGGGACGCCCTCCAGCTTGCCCAGGAGCAGAACGTGGATCTGGTCAAGGTCGCGGCTAATGCCAAGCCTCCTGTCTGCCGCCTGATGGATTACGGCCGCTTCAAGTATGAGAACAGCAAGCGGGAGCGCGAAGCCCGGAAGAAACAGCGGTTGATCTTGCTCAAAGAGATCCGACTTTCACCGACTATTGAGGAGCACGACTTGCAGGTCAAGGTCCGAAACACAAGGCGTTTCTTGGAGGAAGGCGACAAGGTCAAGGTCACGTTGCGCTTCAGAGGCCGCCAAATCGCACACTCGGATCTAGGTCGGAAGGTACTTGACAAGCTGGCTGAAGCGGTCAACGACCTAGGCGTCGTCGAGCGTCCCCCCCGGGTTGAAGGTCGGAACATGATCATGATCCTGAACCCGAAGGGTTGAGGAAGTGCCGGGAAACGGCGACAGCCGGTACGGTTGGGAGGTACAAGACTTTGCCTAAGATGAAGACCCATCGCGGCGCGGCCAAACGAATCCGTTTCACCGGAACCGGTAAGGCCCGCCGGCGTCAGGCGTTCAAGAGCCACCTGCTCGGCAAGAAGAGCATGGATCGGAAACGGCGCCTACGGCAGTCGGCCGCCATTTCTTCTGCCGACCAGGGCCGCCTGAAGAGGGTTCTCCCATACAGGTAGGCCTCCAACTTTTAGGAGGTGACTAAGGATGCCGAGGGTTAAAAGGGGAGTAACCAAGAGGAAGAGGCACCAGAAGATCCTAAGGCTCGCCAAAGGCTACTGGGGCGCAAAAAGCAAGCAGTTCCGGATCGCCAACCAGGCCGTGATGAAGTCCCTCGTGTACGCGTACCGGGATCGGCGCGTCCGCCGGCGGGACTTCCGCCGCCTCTGGATCTCCCGGATCAACGCAGCGGCACGCGCCAGCGGTATTTCATACAGCCGTCTCATTTCGGGACTCCGCAAGGCCGAGGTGGCGGTGAACAGGAAGATCCTGGCCGACCTGGCCATCAGCGACGCCGATGCTTTCAAGAAGTTGGTGGAGGTAGCCAAGAGCCGGTTATAGAGGCCTGTGGACCCGTTCGGGTCACCCCTGGCGTTGCCGGTCTGCCGGGGGTCGACTTGACGGCCGATTGGACAACGGGATTCCCCTCGGGAAGGTGAACACCCATCGGCAGTCCGGCAGGCTCCGCCTTTTTAAAACTCACGCCGTCTCGAATCCTGATCCTGGGCTTCGCGGGCCTGATCCTGGCCGGTACGCTTCTGCTCAGGCTTCCGATATCGGTACGCGGCGGCTCAATCTCCACCATCGACGCCGTGTTCACCGCCACCTCCGCGGTAGCCGTCACCGGGCTGGTGGTCGTTGATACCGGCCCTTACTTCACCACTTTCGGCCAGATCGTCATCCTCCTGCTGATCCAGTTCGGCGGTCTGGGGATCATGACCATGGCCACCCTGGTGGCCATGATCCTCGGGAAGCGGATCACCCTTCGGGCGCGGCTGGTGCTCCAGGAGGCGCTGGGACAGATCACCCTCCAGGGTGTGGTCCGGACGATCCGGTTGCTCGTGGTCTTCTCCGTCGTCATGGAAGTTCTGGGGGCACTCCTCTTTGCGATCCGGTTCGTACCCCTTTTCGGCTGGCGCCAGGGCTTGTTTGTGAGCGTCTTTCACTCCGTATCCAGCTTCAACAACGCCGGGTTCGATCTCTTCGGGAATAACTTCGCCAGCCTGGCCTCTTTCCGCGGCGATCTCCTGGTCAACCTGGTAACCGCGGGTCTCTTCGTGGTGGGGGGTCTGGGCTTCGTGGTGATCATCGACCTTTACCACCACCGGACCTATCGCAACCTCGGGGTGCAGACCAGGTTCGTCCTGGCCCTGACCCTGTTGCTGATCCTCTTGGGCATGTTCGCCTTCCTGGCCCTCGAGTCGGGAAATGTGCTTCGCCCGCTCCCATGGTTCGAGAAGCTGATGGTATCCTTCTTCACGTCGGTCACGTCCCGGACCGCCGGGTTTGCCACCATCGACATCGGAACGCTCCATCCGGCCACCCAGTTCGTGATTTCCTTCCTGATGTTCATCGGGGCTTCCCCGGGCGGGACCGGGGGAGGGGTGAAGACCACCACCTTCGCTCTCCTTATCTTGGCGGTGCTGGCCACGGTGAAGGGCCGGGAAGACGTCGTCCTGTTCGAGAAACGCTTTCCCTGGTATACGATCCTCAAGTCTCTGGCTATCGTAATGATCGGGCTCCTGGTGGTCACCGCCAGCACCACGCTCCTCACCATCTTCGAGGGCGGCGAGTTTCTGGCCAACCTTTTCGAGGCCGTCTCCGCTTTCGGGACCGTCGGGCTTAGCACGGGGATCACCCCGGAGTTGACAGCGGGCGGGCGTCTGATCATAATCTTTACGATGTATATCGGCCGGTTGGGACCCCTGACCCTGGCGCTGGCCCTCGGGCAGCGGTACCAGTACGCGCCCATCCGGTTTCCTGAGGAGCGGATCATGGTCGGATGAGAAAACCGGAAAACAGCCCCGGACAGCCTGGACGGTCCAGGCGACCCGGGCGGCCAAGTCGGCCCAGGCGGGTGGAGGCGGCCGCGGCCACACCGCAAGAGGTGGCCGGAACGCTGAAAAGGCGGGCGATGCAAGGTGCGGAAGAAGCTGTTCACGGTGATCGGCCTGGGGCGCTTCGGAGCGAGCGTGGCGCGGACCTTGAGCGGGCTCGGTCACGACGTCCTCGTCATCGACAAGGACGCGGAGCGGATCCGGAATATCGCCGACGAGGTGACTCACGCGGTGGAGGGGGACGCCACCGACGATCACACCCTGCGGGCGATCGGGATCCGGAACTTCGACGTGGTGATCGTGGCCATCGGCCAAGACATCCAGGCGAGCATCCTGACCGCCCTGAACGTGAAGGATCTCGGGGTGGGACGGGTCATCGCCAAGGCTCAGAACCACCAGCACGGCAAGGTGCTGTCCAAGATCGGGGTCGACGAGGTCATCTACCCGGAGCGGGATATGGGCGCCCGCGTGGCGCATCGCCTCGCCTCCGCCAACGTCCTCGACATCCTGGAGTTGGCCCCCAACTACAGCGTGGTGGAGATCGCGGCCTCGGAGCGGATGCATGGCAAGAGCCTCCGGCAACTGGACCTGCGCGTCCGCTTCGGGGTCAACGTGATCGCCGTACAGCACGAGGGCAAGCTCAACATCTCCCCCAAGGCCGACGACGCCATCGTGAAGGGGGACGTGCTTACGGTGATGGGGCGCAACGAGGACCTGCAGCGCCTCGAGGGTTTCTAAAGAGCGATATGGAACCGGTGAAGAAAGATAAGGATCCGGCGAAGAGCGGCAGGAAGCCGGTGAAAAATGATCATCGGCCTGATGACCAACGGCGGAGACCCGGTGAAAAGGGATCGAGATCCACGGAAACGGAAACGAAATCCATACGGAAGAACAATAGAGATCTACGGAAGAACAATAGAGATCGTGGAAGGCGGGTTGACCGGCCATCGAGATCCTGACCAGCCCCCGGAACCGCCAGATCAAGCTCCTGCGCTCCCTTTCCCGCCGCAGGATCCGGCAGCAGGAGGGTTTATGGGTGCTTGAGGGGCCGCACCTGATCGAGGAGGCCCTGCTGAGCGGTCTTGCCGTCGAACACGTTTTTTGTTCCGCCTCCCTCCTTGCGGATGGAAGTAAAGCTCCTTTCCTGGGCCGCTTGGAGCAGAAACGGGTTCCCCTGGTCCCCGTGGAGGATGCCCTTCTCCAGGAGTTCGCCACCACCGAGAATACCCAGGGATACCTGGCGATCGTCGCCGCTCCTCCCTGTGGATGGACGGTTCTCAGCTCTCGTGCCCCCTCTTCGCTGATCATCGCGGACGGGATTCAAGATCCGGGAAACCTTGGTTCCCTGGCCCGGATCGCGGAGGGCTGCGGATGCGGGGGGCTGGTCACCACGAGGGGCACCGTGGATCCGGCCAACCCCAAGTGCCTGCGCGCTTCGGCCGGATCCCTGCTCCGGCTCCCGTTTGTCCAGGGGGCTCGTTCGATGGAGGTCATCGAATGGTTGCGCGCCCGCTCTTTTGAAGTGGTGATCGCCGCCACCCAGGCTGGGCTGGAGCCATGGAAGGCGGACCTGAGACCTCCCTTCGCCCTTGTCGTCGGGAACGAGTCCCGGGGTATTGGATCGGATTTCAAGACCGCCGCCGGCAAGCTGGTCACCATACCCCTTCAAGGAAAGCTGGAGTCCCTCAACGCCGCCGCCGCCGCCGGAATCATCCTCTATGAAGCCCTGGCGCGCTCCGCCGCCGATTTGACCTGACTGTTCCCGGACCAACAGGACTTGACTTTCCCTGACCACGTTGACCTGACTGGTTCCGGACCGTTCCGTCCAGTTGTTTGCCTGGATGAGCCCGTGCTATAATGGGTTCAAAGC
The DNA here is from genome assembly GCA_016190305.1 of Bacillota bacterium. GTDB lineage: Bacteria > Bacillota > JACPQU01 > JACPQU01 > JACPQU01 > JACPQU01. Next base: position 5,177 of record JACPQU010000165.1, on the reverse strand, counting down.
GCGCCGGAAAGGTGTGGTAGCTCCTGTGATGAGCGCCGACTTCTTCTGGGGGCTGTTCGAGCGAACTGGTTCAATCGCTGCCTACCTTATTTACCGCAGACTTGCCTTACAGTAGCAGAGGATCCAAGGTCGGAAGGGATCACGGCGGATGACGTTGTCATCGTCTCGCTGATTGCCTTCCGGTTCGGGGATTAATCCTTAATATCGGGGATTGGTCCTTGTTAAATGGATGATGGGGACGAGTAGGCGGGGACGGTTCCCTGCAGGGAGGAGAAGCCGGTGACTGTGAGCTTCTCCGGGAAACCCCTCCGAAATTCACCCCGGACCGTGCGCTGAACGGGCTTGTGCCCCAGTAGGCCGCAACGGCACCCGCCGTTATCGGGTATCCGCCGGCAGGGGGCTTCACGGAGCCCTGAAACGGTCGTGCTTTTTAACCGGGTGGTACAGCGGAAGAGAGCTTCCGTCCTAGGGCGGAAGCTTTTTTATTTTGTTTTTCATCGGCTGGAACCGGTATAATTGGGATTAAATGTAAACATTGATCCAATTGCAAATATCGGCGGCCTCAAACTTGGCGAAGGCCTTAATTGTATATCAGAGGAGGAGCACCATTGACGGAACAGGTTTCCACCTACATCCCGGAACAAGTTTCGGAGGTTGAAGCGCTGGCCAAGTCGGCTTTCGACCAGGTCAAGACTCCGGAGGACCTCCAGTCTTTCCGGATCGAGTTTCTGGGGAAAAAGGGAATGATCACCTACCTGCTCAAGGGATTGGGGCAGCTCCCGCCGGAGGCGCGCCGGGAAGCCGGAATCCGGATCAACCTCCTCCGACAGGAGGTGGAGGACCTCATCACCCTGAAGGAGTCGAGCCTTGGCCGGGAAGCTGAGGCCCGCCGCTTGGAGGCCGAGGTCATCGACGTGACCCTGCCGGGGAAGGGAACTCCCCTGGGTTCCAGGCACCCGGTCAACCTGGTGATTCTTGAGATCAAAAAGATTTTCGTCTCCCTGGGGTTTGAGGTCTGGGAGGGTCCGGAGATCGAGACCGATTATTACAATTTCGAAGCCCTCAACATCGGGCGTGATCACCCTGCCCGGGACACCCAGGACTCCTTTTATATCACCCCCGACATCCTTCTTCGCACCCATACCTCGCCGGTGCAGATCCGGTGCATGGAGATCAAGGCGCCGGAGGTGCCCCTGCGGATGGTCGCCGTGGGGAAGACCTACCGCCGGGACAACGACGCGACCCACTCGCCGATGTTTCACCAGGTGGAGGGGCTGGTCGTGGACCGGGGCACCAGTCTGGCGGAACTTAAGGGTACGCTCCTCGCCTTCGCCCGAAGGATGTTCGGGTCGGAGACCAGGATCAGGCTCCGTCCGAGCCACTTTCCCTTCACCGAGCCCAGCGCGGAGGTGGACGTCTCCTGTCCCATCTGCGGGGGCGGGGGCTGCGGGGTCTGCAAGCAGAGCGGGTGGCTGGAGATCCTGGGCGCCGGCATGGTTCACCCCAACGTCCTCCGCGCCGGAGGCTACGATCCGGAAGCGGTCAACGGTTTCGCCTTCGGGATGGGAGTGGAGCGGATCGCCATGCAGCGTTACGCCATAGATAACATGCGCCTGCTGTTCGAGAACGACCTGCGTTTCCTGGGACAGTTCCGCTAGGCCGGCCCGGCCGGATCCGGCGCTGTAGAGTCGCCCTTAAAGTTCGGGAGGTTGAAAATAGGATGCTTGTCCCGCTGAAATGGCTCAAGGAACTGGTGAAGATCCCTTCGGGGGTTGAAGTGGATCGCCTGAGAGAGGATTTGACGGGCATCGGCTTGGCGGTGGAAGCCGTGGAGTCTTCCCCGGACGGGGAGCAGGTGCTCTGCTTCGAGATCACCACCAACCGGCCCGACTGCCTCTCGGTGCTGGGGATCGCGCGCGAGGCGGCGGCCCTCTACCGTACGGGCTATCGCCGGCCCGCTTTCCGGTTGGCCGAGGGCGGGCAGCCGGCATCGGACCTGGCGGTGGCGGCGGTGACCGATGCCGCCCTCTGCCCGCGCTACGGCGCCCGGGTGGTCGAGGGAATCCGCATCGGGCCTTCCCCGGATTGGCTTTGCGCCCGCCTGGAGGCCGCCGGGGTCCGGCCCATCAACAATGTTGTGGACGCCACCAACTACGTGATGCTGGAACTGGGTCAGCCTCTCCATGCTTTCGATTTTGACACCCTGGCCGGACGCCGGATCATCGTCCGGCCCGCCTGGGAAGAGGAAACCCTGGTCACCCTCGACGGGGTGGAGCGGCTCCTTGATCCCTCGATCCTCGTGATTGCCGATGCCGAACGGGCCGTGGCCCTGGCCGGGATCATGGGCGGGCTGGACACCGAGGTGACGGCATCAACCACCAACATCCTGCTGGAGGCGGCCAATTTTGACGCCGCCTGCATCCGGCGTGGTTCGCGCACCCTGGCCCTGCGGACCGAGGCCTCGCTCCGTTTTGAAAAAGGGCTCGATCCTGAGCAGGTTCCGGGCGCCCTCGACCGGGCGGCGGCGATCCTGGAGGAGATCGCGGGGGGACGGACGGCGACCGGGATCGTGGATGTGTATCCGGATCCGAGGGAACCGGACCGGATTGACACACGCGTGTCCAGAGTGAACGGGCTTCTCGGGACCGCCCTCGCTGGAGAGGAGATGGCCCAACTCCTGGCCAGGTTGGACTTCGGGGTCGAGATCCTGGCTGAAGTCGACGGCACTGGTCCGGGCAACGGCGGAGCCGGGCCGAGCAACGGGGCCGACCGCCTGCTGGTGTCCGTACCCAGTTTCCGGCGCGACGTGACCCTCGAGGCCGATGTTGCCGAAGAGGTCGCCAGGCTCCACGGGTATGACCGCATCGAGAGCAAGCTTCCGTCCGGCCTGCTGACTCAGGGGGGCCTGGGCCGGTGGCTTGAACTTGAGGAGCGGATCCGATCCGTCCTTGAAGGGCTGGGCCTCCAGGAGACCCTCAGCTACTCCTTCACCGCTCCGGACGTCTACGATCGCCTGGAGATCCCTCCGGATCACCCGCTTCGCAGTTTTGTCACCGTCGCCAACCCGTTGGCGGAGGAGCAGCGGGCAATGCGCACCACCCTGCTCCCAGGCCTGATGAACGTGATCATGCACAACGTGGATCGAAGGGTCAACACCGGCCGGATTTTCGAAATCGCACGCACCTACCACCTGAAGCAGGGGGAACCGCCGCAACGCGGAATCGAGGCTGTATCGGAGCGCCGCAACGTGGGTGTGGCCTGCTTCGGGGATCCGAATTTCTTTGAGCTCAAAGGCCTGATCAGCAACCTCCTGGCAGGGCTGGGAGTGGAGGGCGTTGAGTTCCTTCCCGCCAGGGCCGAATTCATGCATCCGGGCCGCTGCGCCGAGGCCCGGACCGGCGGCCATAAGCTGGCCGTGCTGGGTGAACTCCACCCGAAGGTCCTGCGGAACTACGATCTCAAGGTGGGGGTCGCGGCGGCCGAAGTATACTTGGATGCGGTTTTTCCCGTCGCTGTTCAGGTTCGGCGCTACCGTCCTCTTCCCAAGTTTCCGCCGGTGGTCAGGGATCTGGCGCTGATCGTTCCGAGGGAGATCCCGGCGGCCGCCGTGACTTCGGCGATCCGTGAGGCGGGCGGCGAACTGGTGTCCGAGGCGGCCCTCTTCGATGTCTACGAGGGGACCCAGCTCCCCCCGGGAACCAAGAGCCTGGCCTTCACGATCACCTACCAGGCGCCTGATCGTACCCTGACCGAGGCTGAAGTCAGAGAACCGCAGGAACGGATCCTCAAAATGATCGGTGACCGGTTCGGCGGGCGACTGAGGACCTGACCGGGGCTGTATCGGGTTCGTGCCGGCTGTACCGGGGTTGTACCAGGGCTGTCCGGGGGCTGAACGGACCATACGAGCGGACCGATCCACCCCGGACAAGGGCAGGAATTGCGGGTTTCTCCAAGGAATGTCTTTCGATAAGGGACGTTTTTGATAACGAATTAACGAATGTTTTTTGATAAGGAATCTCTTCCGATAAGGGTTAGGGTTAAAGGTTAAAGGTTTAGGGTTCAGTGTTAAGGGTTTAGGGTTGGATCGTCGCCGGGAGGCCTGCTGCCGATGGACGTTGAGGTCAAGAACCGGATCAGCGTGACCATCATGGATGAGGAGTACTTGATGAAGAGCAGCGCCGGCGCGGCGGAGATTGAACAAGCCGCCCGGATCGTTGATGAACGGATGAGGAGCGTCGGCGAACGGAACCCGCGCCTGGGGCTGACCAAGGTGGCCGTGCTGGCGGCGGTGAACATCGCCGACGAGCTCCGCAGGCTCCAGGACCGTAACCGGGAACTGTCCGAGCGCGTCGTGGCGCTGGAGAGGAAAAAGGGAATCAGGAGAGGGGAGTTTTTCGGAGAAGGGAAGGGAGACCGCGGATGAACTGGATGGATTGGGCGATTGTAGGGATCCTGGGGCTGGGCTTGTTGACGGGATTCCGGAAAGGCCTGATGCAACAGTTGGTCGACTTGACCGCGGTGATCATTTCCCTCTACATTGCCTATCGGTTCACGCCGGAAGTGGGGCGAATCCTGGATACCAAGATTCACCTGGGGTCATATGTCGACGGCCTGGTCGGTCCCACGCTCCGGGGCCTCGGGGTCGGGCTCCTGGTGGTGAACATCGCCACTTTTTCTTTGCTTTACTTCGTAACCAAGGTAGCCGTCGGCCTGGCGGGAGGGATCGCCAACCGCATGGCCGATCTCCCCCTGATCTCCTCCGGAAACCGGTTCGCGGGCGGGCTCTTCGGTCTCTTGAAGGGGTTGCTCATCATTTACGTGGTGGTAGCCCTGATCGGACTCCTACCACAGACGGGTCTGGGTGAAGCGCTGAGCGGCTCCACGCTGGGCGCGCGCATTCTCGAGGTCAGTCCCTGGTTCCATGGAAAGATCAAAGAGGCCCTCAGTTCGGATCTGATCCCGCTGCCCGGCAGGTAAGGGTGGCAAGGCCGGCAAGGCAAACCGGGTTCAGTCGTTTGGGTCAGTCCTTCTCCGGCCCCATGCTCCCGAGCGGTCTGGTACCTTCCACCTGCCGGAGGACAGGGACCGTATCCACCTTCCCGCTGGCGATCTTGCGCCGCAGATGTCCGATTTCCCCGCGCACCTGGTCCTTGATCCACTTTTCGTCCCTGCCGGAG
>JACPQU010000154.1 GCA_016190305.1 Bacillota bacterium | reverse complement strand
CCCGGCCGCCGAGGACCCCGCGCAGGTCCTCGATCACGGCGTCCCGGACCTTCAGCTTCCCTACGAAGGAATCGGGTGGTGTGGTGCTGCCGGCCGGGCGTTATGAGGCCCTGCGGGTGATCATCGGCAGCGGACGTGGAAATAACTGGTGGTGCATCCTCTTCCCTCCCTTCTGCCTGGGCGAACTGGGGGGCGGGGTGGAAAAGCTCCCGGTTGCCGGCCCGGATGCGGCCCCCGGTGCTGAGGTCTCATCCGGATGGGTCCGGCAGGCCCAGACCGGCAGCCCTGTGTCGATCCCGGAATGGGACGGAACCGTGCCGCCGGACGCAGTTGCGGCACCATCTGAAGTTGCGGTGCCGGACGAAGCTGCGGTTTTGGAGAGTTCCGGGCGTCTCCCCTGGCGAGGTTTCCGGATCTGGCTGGCGGGAGAGGACCAGCCGGTGCCCGTTGAGGTGCGATTCAAGCTGCGCGACGTGGTTAGCCGGATCTACCTGGCCTATTTCAGTCCCGTCAAACCGGAGGCCCGGGGAGAGGCGGAAACCCGCCGCGAACCGGCCCGTTGAAAGGTTCCGTCCGGCCGGGCGATCGTCTCCACCCGGGGTGATCGTCCCTGCCGGACGGCCGTCCTCGCCGGGGGCGACCGACTATGCAGATGCGAACGTCCCCGCCAGACGCTCATCCCAAGTAAAGTCCATGTGTCTTCTGTGCTTCTTTCCTTCCGGATGTTCTTACACAGCCTCCCCTCTCAGCTGCGGCCTGGCACAACCGGGACCAACGCCCACATATATTGAAAAGATGGAATACGGGGGTGGGAAAAGTGCTCCGTACCTCCGATCTGCGGGCCCGTGACGTGATCAACGTCCTGGATGGAAAAAAGTTGGGTAATGTCAATGACTTGGACATAGATCTGAAGACGGGAAGGATCCGGGCGATCATTATTCCAGGCCCGCCCCGCTTCTTCGGCCTCTTCGGCAGGGACAAGGATTATGTAATCCCTTGGGAGAAAATCCGCAAAATCGGGATTGACGTGATCCTGGTCGAAGCGAGGGGGCTTACCACCGATCCCCAGGCCGACGATTGAGCGGCGGGGATCTCCTCGGCACCGGGCGGTGGACAGGGGATGGCCATAAAACACGGGGAGCTGGTCCTGGTGGGTCTCCGCGAACTGGACAAGGTGGTTTCGGATGGAACCGTTTGGAGACAGGCAGGTGATCTCAGCTACCTGTCTTTTCCGTCCCTGGAGGGGGACGATCTGTTCCATGCTTTCTTCAGCCGGCGGGGTGGCGTCAGCCGCGAACCCTTTGCGAGCCTGAACCTGGGGTTGCACGTGGGTGACGGGGCGGAGGAGGTCTTGACGAACCGGAGGCTGGCACTGGACGTCGCCGGGGCGCCTCTTCCCAGCCTGGTCGCCGGCCAGCAGGTCCACGGCACCAGGATCCACCGGGTGACCCGCGCGGAAGCCGGGCGGGGGGGGCGGTCGGCTGCCGACGCCATCCCTGAAACAGACGGCCTGGTCACCGACGTACCTGGGCTGGTGCTCGCTTCTTTCGCAGCGGATTGCGCGGTGATCGTCGCCCTGGACCGGAGACGGCGGGTGATCGGGCTTGCCCACGCCGGGTGGCGGGGAACCCTGGGTGGGATCGCCGCCAAACTGGTGGAAGGAATGCGGGACCTGGGAGCGGAGCCGGATCAAATCGAGGCGGTGATCAACCCCTCGCTCGGCCCCTGTTGCATGGAGGTCGGCGGGGAGGTGATCAAGGAGGCCGAGACAAAGCTGCCGGGGTTGGTCGCAGACCCGGCTGAGGGCGTTTTCTGGCGGAAGTTGCGGCGTTCCGGGGGTCACCAGGGGGAAGGTTCGAAGTATCTTTTCAACCTTTGGGCCGTCAACCAGGCCATCCTGGAAGGGGCGGGGCTGTCTCCTGTCCGGATCCGGGTGGCCGGCCTTTGCACTTACTGCGGCGATTCTTCCTTGCTGTATTCCTACCGGCGCGAGGGGGGCCGATGCGGTCGCCATGGGGTGTTGCTCCGGCTCGCTTAAGCAGGAGTGCCGGTTTTCTCACCGAAAATAATGTAGTTCAGGATTTGGTTGGAATCGGTGGATCCGGATCAGGCTGCCAGCAGTCCAAGGGGGTTCGATGTGCGGTGGTTGGACCGGAAGCGGGGGAAGAGTCCCAGAATTCGATCCGGGAGCGGCTGGAACTGGTGCGCTCCCGGATCGCCGCCGCCGCGGAAAGGTCCGGCCGGGCGCCGGAGGAGATCACCCTGGTTGCGGTGACCAAGGGTGTGGAGATTTCACGGATCAGGGAAGCGGTGCGGCTTGGGCTCAGCCACCTGGGGGAGAACTGGGTTCAGGAGGCCCTTCCCAAGGTTGAGAGTCTGGGTCTCCCGGTTACCTGGCATTTCGTCGGGCATCTCCAGACCAACAAGGTCAAGGAAGTCGTTCCCCGATTCGGCCTGATCCACTCCCTGGATCGGGACAGCTTGGCTGCTGAACTTGTGAAGCGGGCCCCGTCGGCCGCGGGGGGAGTCCTGGAGGCCCTCCTCGAGGTCAACGTCGCGGAGGAGTCCACCAAGCAAGGGGTTTCGGTGGAAGAAGCGGTCTCGTTTCTCAGGAAATGGGCCGGCCGGCCCCAGCTCCGGATCCTCGGCCTGATGACCATTGCGCCCCAGGTGGAGGACCCTGAAATGGTCAGGCCCTTGTTTAAAAGGCTCAGGGAACTCGCCTCGGAAATCGAGGCGGAAAAGATCCCGGGTGTTTCCACGAAGATCTTGTCTATGGGGATGTCGGGGGATTACGAGGTGGCCATCGAGGAAGGCGCGACCATGATCCGGCTGGGGACGTCCATCTTCGGGGCAAGGCCGCACTGAAGTCGCCGGGGCCGGACCCGCTTTCTTCATGGGGACCGGTGGAAAGGGGTTGACCGGTGGGTTACTGGGATCGGGTCCTTAACTGGTTCGGGTTGAGCGATGACGAGGAGTACAGGGACGGGGCGCCTCCGCCGCCGGTTTCCGATCTCCCGTCTCTCCAACCGGTTCGGAAGGCGACGGTGATCAATCTACAACGCGTTCGTAAGGATCAGCCCAGGGTCGTCGTCGTCCAGCCGGCCAACCTGGATGAAGCCCAGGTGGTGGTCAACCATCTCAAGAACAGGCAGCCGGTGGTCATCAACCTTGAGAACTGTGAGGTGCAGGAAGCGCGGAGAATCCTGGACTTCACCAGCGGGGCCCTGGCCGCCCTGGGCGGGAACGCCCAAAGGATCAACGCCCAGGTTTTTCTTTTCGTTCCTTCGGAGATGGCCATTACCTCCTACACCAAGGCACAGCGGAACTCGGTTGAACCTCTCCGGCTGGACAAGCTGGACAAGAACGAAGACTGGTAACCCCTGACTGGAGGTGTTTCCATGCCGCTGACGCCCCTCGACGTCCACAATAAGGAGTTCAGCCGCGTCTTCCGGGGTTACGACGAGGCCCAGGTCGACGAGTTTCTGGACCGCATCGTGATTGATCTGGAAGCCCTCCTTCGGGAGAACGCCGAACTGAAGGACAAGGTATCCCGGCTCAGCGAGATGCAGGATGCGATCCAGCGCGCGCTTCTGGTCGCCCAGGAGGCCGCTGACGAGCTTCGGGCGGAAGCCGAGAAAGCCCGGGATGAAACGATTCAAGAGGCCAGGAGACAGGCCGGGGAAATCCTCAAAGAGGCGGAGGCCCAAGCCGAAGAGGCCCGAGCGGATCAGCGGGCCTGGCAGCGCCGTACGCTGGAATTCCTGCAACGCCTCCGTGAGCTCTACCAATCGCAGCTTGATGCCATCGATCAGGCGCCGGTCGTCCTGGCCGGGGTCGCATCCTCAGATTCCCAGGCAGTGGGCCAAGGGCGGATCCGGCCGCTTGCCGGGGGATACTACCGGGGAGGCCCCGGATCTTCAGGGGTCCCAAAAGGATTCGAAGGAGAGGGAATGGGCGAACCCCTTCATCGAAGCGGTCTTGGGAACGACGCGGGCGACGCGGGCGGCGGGGATGAGCATGTGAACGACCCGGCCCGGGACGATGAAGGGGAGGGGCAGGAAGAATCTCCGTGATTCCGGGAAAGGATACCCCTCGAAGTTCCCTTTGGGTACGGGTTACTCCCCGTTCCGCAACGGACCGGGTGACCTCCTGGGACGGGGAAACCCTTGCGCTCAAGGTAAAGGCCCCCCCGGTGGAAGGGAAGGCCAACGAGGCTTGCCGTGACCTGCTGGCTTCGTACCTGGGTCTTCCGCGGTCGAAGGTCCGCCTGCTGGACGGGGCTGCGGCCAGGCGGAAGCGTTTCGAGCTTACCGGTCTGACCGTTGAAACCCTCAGGATCAAGCTCGCAAGGGATTTTCCCCTCGAATTGGAATAAGACCTTCTATTTGGAATAAGACCTCTGCGCACAGACCCCCGCATATCCGATCTCTATCCGGGCAGATTACAGATAAATGACCCGTACAAACAGCAGCAAAGATCGACGGGTGTTACGGGCGCGGTCTACTTTAAGAACGCTGGCCGAAAGCCTCGAGAGGATGCGGATCGCGGAGTACGTCAGCCTGCTTCAGAACCCGAGACGTCTTTTCCTCCTGAACTTCCTGGGAGGAATCGCCCGGGGACTGGGCACGGCCCTGGGGGCCACCCTGCTCCTGGCCCTCTTGGTGATGATTCTCCGTGGATTGCTGGCTTCCAATCTGCCCATCATCGGCGGGTTCATCGCCGACCTGGTCAGGATCGTTCTTCGAAGCCTGAACACGGGATAGGCGCCTATCCCGGATGGATGAATCCCAAGGGATAACGGGTAGATCCTGAACTGCGGGAAAACGAACGGATCCTATCGGTTCCAGGGAGATCCTTGATGAGGAAGGCCCCAGGAGGGGCCAAATGGGAAGGGGGCCGTGCGGCGTGGAAAACGTCCCCGGCTTGATCGAGACCATCAGGCGTAGAAGAAGCGTTCGTGAGCTCAAGAGTGAGGGCATCCCGGAGGAGATTATCCGGGAAATCGTGGATGCCGGCCGCCATGCCCCGAGCGCGGGAAACCTGCAACCCTGGCATTTCTTCGTGGTGGTTGACCCGGATAAACGAAGGGGACTGGCGGTCGCCGCCCTGAACGAGCTATGGATCGCCGATGCGCCTGCCATCGTCGCCGTCTGCGCGGAGATTCAACGGGTCGAGGAACGCTACGGGGAGCGGGGGCGGGATCTTTACGTCCTTCAGGATACCGCCGCCGCCGTTCAGAACATGCTCCTGGCCGCGGAGGGCCTCGGGGTGGGTGCATGCTGGGTGGGGG
>JACPQU010000149.1 GCA_016190305.1 Bacillota bacterium | reverse complement strand
ATCGCCGGCGGGATCAGGGCCGCCTTCATCAGCCGAAAGCTGGTTCCGGTGCTCTGCCTTTCGGCGGCCAGGAACATCGGGATCCAGCCCCTTCTGGATTTCATCGCCGCCGCTTTCCCATCCCCGGCGGACACCGGTGCGGTGACGGGGGCCACCCCGGCCGGCGGAGAGGTGCATGTCCGGCCTTCCCAGGAGGGTCCCCTGGTGGCTCAGGTGTTCAAGACCATGGCTGATCCCTACGTCGGCCGTCTTTCGGTCTTCCGGGTTTTTTCGGGAATCCTGCGATCCGATTCGGCGACTTACAATGTGAGCAAGGCCAAGAACGAGCGGATCGGGCAACTGTACCTCCTGCGCGGAAAGAGCCAGGAACCGGTGGAGGCGGTGGCCGCGGGGGATATCGGGGCGGTGGCCAAGCTGCAGGAGACCACCACCAACGACACCCTCGGCGCCAAGGAGCAGCCGGTGATCTTGCCCAAGATCGAATTCCCCGAGCCGGTCATTTCCCTGGCGGCGGAGCCCAAGTCCAAGGGGGACGAGGACAAGATCGGCTCGGGCCTCGCGCGTCTCAGTGAGGAAGACCCCACCTTCCGCTTTGAACGAAACACCGAAACGAAACAACTCCTCGCCTCCGGCCTGGGAGACCTGCACCTGGAGGTCATCACCAGCCGGCTGGCCAAGAAGTTCGGGGTGGAGGTCAACCTTTCCACCCCCAAGATCCCCTACCGGGAAACCATCCGCGGATCGACCAAGGTGGAGGGCAAGTTCAAGCGGCAGACCGGAGGGCGCGGCCAGTACGGTCACGTCTGGCTGGAGATGGAACCCCTGGAGACCGGGGGATTCGAGTTCCAGGACAAGCTTTTCGGGGGATCGGTGCCCAGGCAGTACGTCCCGGCGGTTGAAAAGGGATGCCGCGAGACGATGGAGGAAGGGGTTCTGGCGGGTTACCCGGTGGTGGACATCAGGGTGAGCATCGTGGACGGCTCTTATCATGCGGTTGATTCCTCAGAGATGGCCTTCAAGATCGCCACCTCCATGGCTTTCAAGAAGGGGTTCGCGGAGGCCCGTCCCGTTCTCCTCGAGCCCATCATGAACGTGGAGGTGACCGTTCCGGACGAGTATATGGGGGACGTCATCGGCGATCTGAACAAAAAGCGGGGCAAGATCCAGGGCATGGAGCCCACCGGCGCCCTTCAGGTTGTGAAGGCGACGGCCCCCCTGGCCGAGATGCACCGCTACGCCACCGACCTGCGGTCGATGACCCAGGGCAGGGGTCTTTTCCGGATGCGCTTCGCGCACTACGAGGAGGTTCCGGCGCACCAAGCCCAGGTGATCATCGAAAACGCCAAGAAGGACGGGGACGCGGCCAGGTAGGCGGGACGTGCGCCGGCGGCTGGCCTTCCGGTATACACTCCCTGGACGGGGGCCGATAATATATAAACATCCAGGGTTTGGAGTGAAGGCATGATCCCCCTTCGGGACAACATCCGCTCCCGCCGGTTCCCGTTTCTCACCGTCACCATCTTGGTGACCAATGTCGCGGTCTTCTTCTACGAACTGTCCCTTGGAGACTCGGTGCAGATCCTTTTCCGGAGCTACGGGGTGATCCCCCGCGAGTTGACCGGCGCCGTCGTCGACATGGGTCCCGACAGCCTCCGTGTGCTGGCGACCCTGGTGAGCTCCCAGTTCCTCCACGTGGGCTGGTTCCACCTCCTGGGCAACCTCCTCTACCTGTGGATCTTCGCCGACAACGTGGAGGGCTACATCGGATCCTTCCGGTTCTTCATCCTTTACCTCCTCTCCGGGGTCACCGCGGCGGCCGTTCACGTGGCCATCCGGCCCTTGGACATCATCCCCACCATCGGCGCCAGCGGGGCCATCGCCGGGGTGCTCGGGGCCTATGTCCTTCTCTTCCCCTGGGCCAAGGTCAAAACCCTGGTCCCGATCGGCTTTTTCCTGACCGTCGTAGAGATTCCCGCGCTGCTCTTCCTCGGTCTGTGGTTCGTGATCCAGTTCCTGAGCGGTCTGGCGGCCCTGGCGCCCGGGAACGTGGCGGCCGGCGGGGTGGCCTGGTGGGCCCATGTCGGGGGGTTCGTCGGGGGCGCCGTGCTTCTGATGATCCTCAAACCCGCCCGGGCGGTTTCACCCAGTTCATAAGCGGGACGGCGCTCAGGATCACGCCGCCAATTGTCGCCGCTGTCAACCGTTTCCAATCGTCATATGTCCAGGCCGTCAACTTTTTCCCCCAGGATCGATATGCTATACTTGAGTCTCTTGAAGAGGGTTGTTCCTGTCGGTTTCAGAGGTTGTCCTGTCGGTTTCCGGGTGTTGACGGGCTCGTTTTCTCCGCAACTGGTTTTTCTCCGTTAAGTGGTTTGGATTTTCACTGCAATCGTTTTACAAAACTGTTTACAAGGGACACGCCGGGAGGCTCTACCGGGAGGGGGAGAGACCTTGTTGAGCATTGAAGTGGTCTTCGCCAGGCTCTTGCTGGCGGCGGTTCTGGGCGGCCTGATCGGGCTCGAGCGGGAATCCCACAACCGGCCTGCCGGGCTTCGCACCAACATCCTGGTCTGCGTCGGATCCGCGGTGATCACCCTGGTTTCCATCGAGGGCTTCGGGGAGATGGACGGGGTCGTGGATCCTAGCAGGGTGGCCGCCAACATCGTCACCGGCATCGGTTTCCTCGGGGCGGGAACGATCATGCGCTATGGCGGTTCGGTCCAGGGGTTGACCACGGCCGCAGCCATCTGGGTGGTAGCGGGGATCGGGATGGCAGTCGGCACCGGCTACTACTGGGGGGCCCTTGCGTCCACTTTCATCGTCATTGTCAGTCTGCTCGTCCTTCCCCGGCTGGAAAGCAGGTTCATCCAGCGTCGCAAGCTCAAGGAGCTCAGCGTCGAGATCCTCGACCGCCCGGGCCAGCTCGGCAGGATCACCACCCTGCTCGGGGACTTCAGCGTGAGCATCATGGACGTCAAGATGGGGGACGTGGACCTCATCGACCCGTACCAGATGGAGGGCCTGGTGATCCAGTTCCTGCTCAGGGCTCCCAATTCTCTTGCCCTCGCCGAGATGCTCCAGGCGCTGATGGATATCGACGGCGTCCTGGCCGTACGCTGGCAGGGCGAGCCGGTCAACCGTTACAGCGTACAGGCGAGCCTGGATGAGATTGCCGATTAGACGCGCCGGAGAACCCTCTTCGGAGCTCTCGGCCCAGGGAGCCCCCCGGTAAGGCCGGTGCCAGGCTCTTGTTTGAAACCCCGTACAATACCGTCACCTTCGGTATCGCCGGATCTTGCCGGACGTCCCCGCCGGATATTCCACTCTTTCATTCCATTATTTAGGTAATAATTCTGATCTTGCCCTTGCATATTATCCCCCTGCTAGTAGTATACTGGAGTTGAAGGTCAGGGAAAGTCAGGATAGGGGGGAGCCCGCTGGGTCTCCTGGTGGAGTCCATCGAGAGCTATATCAAGGCTCTGATCCAGATGAGCGGGGACGGGCCGGTGGAATTGCGGCGGAACCTGCTCGCCCTGCATTTCGGCTGCGCCCCATCCCAGATCAACTATGTCCTCCAGACCCGGTTCAACCCGGAGAGCGGCTACCTGATCGAAAGCCGGCGGGGGGGCGGGGGCTACATCCGGATCACCAAGCTCAACATCGATCCCCGGAAATGCCGCATCCTCGCGTTTCTGGAGGAAGTCGTCGGTCGTGGGATCGACGAGGCCGGGGCGACCCGTCTCTTCACCCGGCTCCTTGAAGAGCGGCTCCTCTCGGAGCGGGAAACGCAGATCTGCCTGGCGGCGGTCCGGAGGGATACCCTTGACCTGCCCCTCCCTGTCAGGGATCTCGTCAGGGGACGGATCGTGAAGGCAATGGTGCTGGCCCTCGCCAAGGACTGACCGACGGCGGGGTAGGGATTGGGAAGTCGGAGCCGGAAGCCGGGGGTGGCAAGATGCTTTGCGAGGAATGCAGAAAGCGGCCCGCCAGCATTCACATGACCAGGGTCGTCCAGGACGAGTCGGGCCCCAGGAAGACGGAGGTCCACCTCTGCCGTGAGTGCGCGCAGGAGAAACAGGTCCAGGGATCGTGGGGATTCGACTTGGCCGGGCCGCCCTTTTCCATCCCGGCCCTCCTGGCCGGGTTCATGGATGGGACAGGGTATGCCCCCCAGGTTTTGAAGACGACCTATACGGTGAAGTGTCCCGGCTGCGGGATGACCTTCGAACACTTCCGAGACACGGGGCGGCTGGGCTGCGGGCGTTGCTACCAGGTCTTCAAGGACCAGTTGTCCACCCTGCTCCGGAGGATCCACGGGAAATCCCGTCACGCGGGCAAGGTGCCCGCCCGGGCCGCCGGGATCCTGACCGCCAGGCGGAACCTGGAGCAGTTGAGGGAGGCCCTGGGCCGGAAGATCGAGGAGGAGGACTTTGAAGCGGCCGCTGCCTTACGGGATCAAATCCGGCGCCTGGAGCGGGAGCTGCGGGCTGAACGGGAAGGGGATCACGCAGCCGAACCTGGGAAAGAAAAGCGCGGAGATGAGCGGGCGCAGGACGTTTGAGCCCGGCGAGCAGGGCTCGAAGGACAAGCCGGCAGGGCAAGCCACAAGATAAGCCACAAGGCAAGTAGGGCAAGCAAGGCAAGCCGAAGGGTAAGGGAGGATGGATGGCCGTGGGTGTGGAGCGTTTCACCGGAAGCGCCAGGAGCAAGTGGATGGAAGGCACGGGAGAAGACTCGGACATCGTCGTCTCCACCCGGATCCGGCTGGCCAGAAATCTCGAGGAGCTCCCCTTCCCGGCCAAGGCCGGGCCCGCAGAGGCGGCGGCGGTGGTGTCCCGGTTGGAGAAAATGGTGGAGCTGTCCAGCCCCCGGGGCGACATCGGCGACTTCTGGATCCTGCGGTTGAAGGATCTCCCTCCCCTGGACCGGGAGGTGCTGGTGGAGAAGCACCTGATCAGCCCCCAGCT
>JACPQU010000147.1 GCA_016190305.1 Bacillota bacterium | reverse complement strand
GGTAAGGAAAGTGCGGCCGGGTCGGCGTGGGCCAAGATCACCGCCAATCTGAAGCCGCGCTCGCTGCTGGCCGGGCTCCTGGGGGTCGATCTGGAGGCCCTGTCCGGCCAGGCGCAGGAGGCCGGAAGCTTCCTGTTCGGTCAGCCCGGCGAAACAGGGTCATCCCCTCAGTCATCCGGTCGGAGTCCTGTACAGGTGTCGCCGGCCCCCGAGCTGGCCCTGCCGGTAATCGGCCAGCTCAGCTCCGGTTTCGGGCCGCGGATGAACCCCGTGAACGGAAAGCCGGAGTTTCATACCGGATTGGACCTGGCGGCGCCGGATGGAACCCCGGTGCGGTCGGTGCTCCCAGGCACGGTGACCGAAGTGGTTGAGGACGACCGCTGGGGCCGGAACATCCTAATCGACCATCCAGAGGGGTGGCAGAGTTTTTACGCCCACCTCTCCGAGACCTTCGCCAGGAAAGGCGAGAAGGTATCGGCCAACCAGGTGATTGGAGCGGTCGGTCAGACCGGTCTTTCCACCGGGAACCACCTTCACTTCGAGCTGCGGCGGAACGGAATTCCTTCCGACCCCGCGGCTTGGCTGGCGGAGGCCGTCTCCGCCGGCAGCCCATAGCGTTCTTTCGGGAAGGGATCCTGTGGTTTGCAACCGGGGGAGGTACAAGGATCGGCCTCCATTCCGGGCTGCTTTTGTTGGCCCCTGCTCTCCTCTGGTCGGGGGATCCCCTTCAGGTGTTTCCCTGGTTGGCGGCGCTGGCGGTGCACGAGGGGGGTCACCTGGCCTCGGCCGTTTTCGGGGCGCCCGTGCCCCTGGAACTGGTGATCCATCCGTTCGGAGGACAGCTCCGGGTCGGCCCGGCCGGCTCCCGCGGCAAGGAGGCCCTCAGAGCTGCCCTCGGCCCCCTGGCTAACCTGTTCACCGCAGCGATCCTCCTGACGTCCGCCGGGATCGCGAATCTCGCTCCGACCAGTAATGGGTTTCTGCCGGCCTTCCTTCGTGCCAACCTCTTTCTGGGGATCTTCAACCTTCTCCCCGCCTTTCCCCTCGACGGCGGCCGCTTGGTTGAGGCCCTGCTCATCCCGCGTCTGGGCAGCCGGAGAGCCGCCGGCGTGTCCGTGTCGCTCGGTCGATGGATCGGCTTGGGATCGGCCGGCTGGGGCCTCCTGTCCGTGGCCGGGATCCTGTCGGGGACCTTATCCCTCCCCGGGAACTGGGCCGTCCCGCTGACCCTGACGGGGACGGGGACCTACCTCTGGCTGCTGGGGCGAACAGTGGAACGCTCCAGCCATTTCACCGCCGTCCGCTTGCTCCTGGGGGCTTCCGCCATGGATCCGGAAAAGGGACCGATCCGGCTCCAATCCTTTCTGGTCGCGGGGCAGTGCACGCCGCGTGCCCTTTTCACCGCTTCCGGCGGTTCCGCCTTTCTGGCCTTCGTCTCAGCGGATGAGCCCGCGGGATCGGCGCAGTGCGGGTTGCGTTTGGTGACGGGGAAAGAGCTGGCCGAGGGTGTGCTGGCAGGGATGATCACCTTGGACTCCCCTATCCGGGAGCTTTTGCGCCTGCCGGGCCCCTGGGCCCCGCCCCTGGGGGGCGGACCTGCTGTTTAAGGGTTATGGTTCTCCATTCGGTCGGGCCCTTAGTTCGAATTAGGGCCTCCGTTCGGATTAGGGCCTCCTTTCGGATTACAGGAAGGTCCTATTTCGGTTATAATCCCATCGGCGGACCCGGCAGGTGTCAGGCTGGACCAACCCTGCTGTTGAGCCGCGTCCGGTCACTCCGGGAGCCGGTTGATGAAAACAGCCGGAGTTACGTGCATAGTTACACATAATAATGGTTGCCGGTTGATCCCGCGCCGCTTCCAGGGAGGGTGCGTCTTGTCCGTAGAGCAATGGCTTGCCAGGATCCTGCCCAGGGTGTCCAGGCCGGCGCGTTATGCCGGCAACGAGTGGAACTCGGTGGTCAAGGATCATCAACAGGTGGACATACGCTTCGCCCTGGCTTTTCCGGATGTGTACGAGGTGGGGATGTCCTACCTAGGTTTCAAGATCCTCTACCACGTCTTGAACGACCGGGATGACGTCGCCGCGGAGAGGGTCTTCGCCCCCTGGCCGGATATGGAGCATGAACTGCGACGGGCCGGCCGGCCCCTGTTCTCGCTGGAGACCAAGACACCTCTCGCCGACTTCGATCTGGTCGGCTTCACTCTCCAGTACGAGATGAGCTACACCAACATCGTCAACATGCTCGACCTGGCGGGAATCCCCCTTCGTTCGGCCGACCGCCGAAAGGAAGATCCTTTCATCGTGGGGGGTGGCCCCGGGGCTTTCAATCCCGAGCCCATCGCCGAGTATTTCGACCTATTCTTTCTTGGCGAGGCGGAGGAGTTCGTCCATGATCTCGTCGAACTTTACCTGGTTTGGACAAAAGAGGATGCCCGGCGGGAAGATTTCCTGGCCCGGGCGGTTACCCTGGAGGGGGTCTATGTTCCGTCATTATACTCCGTTTCGTACCGGGATGACGGGCTGCAGCATCCGGTCCAGCCGGTCAGGCCCGGGGTGCCCGTCCCGGTCCGGAAACGGATCGTCCAGGATCTGGACCTGGCTCCATATCCCTGTGCTCCAATAGTCCCTTTTTTGGACGTCGTTCACGACCGGGCCGCCGTCGAAGTCTTCCGCGGATGCACCCGGGGATGCCGATTTTGCCAGGCCGGCATGATTTACCGGCCGGTGCGGGAGAGATCGGTGGACGTACTCAGGGAGCAGGTCCGGGAGTTGACCCGTCAGACCGGGTACGACGAGGTCAGCCTGGCTTCCCTGAGCAGCACCGACTACTCAGCCATCGCCGATCTCATCGAGGAAGTGGGCCGCGATCTTTCCCCGCAAGGAGTTTCGGTGACGCTTCCCTCCCTGCGGGTCGACTCCTTCTCGGTCAAGCTGGCGGGATGCCTGGACGCCCTCAAGAAGGGCGGTCTCACCCTGGCGCCGGAGGCCGGTACACAGCGGTTGCGGGATGTGATCAATAAAAGGGTCACCTCCGAGGACATGGAGGAATCGGTCAAGGCTGCTTTTGAGGCCGGATGGCAGAACATCAAGCTCTACTTCATGATCGGGTTGCCTTCCGAGGAGGAGGCGGACCTTGATGGGATCGTCCACCTGGTGGAGCGGGTCCTCGCCCTTTACCGGGGAAGGGGGGGGGGGACAATGGGAAGGGGCTTGCGGCTCCACGTGAGCGCCTCCGGTTTCGTACCCAAACCCCATACCCCTTTCCAGTGGGAACCCCAGCTTGAGCTGCAGGAACTGGAGAAGCGGCAGTCCGTTCTTAAGCGGAAGGTCAGGGCTTTGAAAAGAAAGGTCGAGCTTTCGACCAACGATCCCCGTTTGACCTTTCTGGAGGCTGTTTTCGCCCGCGGGGATCGGCGCCTCGGACGGGTGATCGAAGAGGCATGGCGGCTGGGTGCTCGGTTCGACGCCTGGGGTGAGAAATTCTCCTTCGCCAAGTGGCTGGAGGCCTTTCAGACGTGCGGAATCGACCCATCCTTTTACGCCAACCGCCGCCGCGGCAAGGAGGAAATTTTCCCCTGGGACCATTTGAGCGCCGGTGTGGAAAAGGGGTTCTTATGGGCGGATTACCAGGAGTCGCTGCGCCGGGCTTCGGTGGACGACTGCCGTTTCGAAACCTGTACCCTTTGCGGCGTCTGCCCGGAACTTGGAACCACCAGACTGTTCAGGTAGCGGAGTGATCTTGATGCCGAAGTTCCGGGCCCGCTTCGAGCGGCAAGCGGCGGTGATGTGGATTTCCCACCTGAACATCATGAAGGCCCTGCAACAGGCCCTCCGGCGTTCAGGGCTGGTCGCGGCCACACGAGGGACCTTCAACCCTCACGTGAAGCTGGCCGTCGCGGTACCCCTGCCGGTGGGGGTGACCTCGGAGGCGGAGTACCTGGAGGTGGAGCTTGTTGAGCCGGTTAAAGGGGAAGAATTCAAGGAGCGGATGAACCGGAACCTGCCCCCGGGCCTGAAACTCCTGGCGGTGTCTGAGGCCCCGGCCGGAGCCCCGCCGTTGGCCTCCCGCATCAACGGGGCCGACTACGTGCTCAAGGTCAGGGCGGAGTCGGCCGGGGATGCTAAAGCGACCGAGGCGGCGGATACGGTGCAAGCTTCTCCGGGGCCGATTCCGGCCGGATCTGAAAGGTTCTGGGTAGAGGTCGTCCGGGATCTGCTGGGCCGGGAATCCCTGCGAGTGGTTCGGAACACCCCGCGGGGAAGCCGGGAAATCGATCTTCGTCCCCT
>JACPQU010000152.1 GCA_016190305.1 Bacillota bacterium | reverse complement strand
GATGGCCTCGAGATATCGCTTCTGCCCGCTCGTTCTGGGCTGGACCGGCTTGCCCCTGGAGGTGCTGGTCAGGGTCTGGCTGTAGATCCCGGCCAGCTCACCCTCCCGCCCTTCCTGGGCCAAGCCAGCGGCATAAGCCACTTCCTGGGCCGACAGCGTGTGACCCGAGCGCTGGAGTTCCAGGAGTTGTCTGAGCAGCCGCTCCACCCGTGCGACCGTTACGGGTATCCCATGAATGACGAGATGATGGTCCCTGACCACAATCCCCACGTCGAACTTCTTGGCGATCAGCTTTACATGGGCGTCCTGTAGGCCGCACAGGGTGCTCGCCTCCTCCGCGCTGCGGAGCGGAAGCTTGACCTGGATCTCGGCCTTGACGTTGCTTTCCTGGGCCAAGTACGAACCTCCGTCCGGCGGCGCCTGGACTACCGGCCCGCCTTCTAGTGGGCGGCGGATGGTTGGGGGGGACTGGATTCCGGCGGGGTCCCCTGCAGAGCCGGCCGGAACATCCCGATGTCCTCGGTGGTCTCGACCACCACCTCCGCCCTCACCAGGTCCGGACGGGGCTGGGATACGTCGATTCGCCGCTCAACGACCACCGACCCTTCCCTGAGCACTCTCCCCAACTGAAAAAAGGCCGCTTTAATAGCTTCCTGCCTGGCCTCTTCAAGATCAATACTTCGCTTTTCGGGACGCAGCTCATACCGGGTGACGATGCGGATCTCGACGGGGAAGGGAACAGGGCCCAAACGGAACGGTTTCCTCTCCTCAAGTTCGTCATAACGGGCGAAGCCCGGATCTCTCCCCTTCCGTAATATTACCTGGATCGGGCCGATCTTCAGGGTCTTGAGACGCCAGGTCCTTCCGGTAGGAACCTCCGTCGTTTTTTCCAGTGGAACCTCCGCAACCACGGTACGCCATACTCTGGCTTTGATTATACCATAGGCTTTGACTGCTTCAACGGACCCGTCAGGCAGTTCTTTCAAACCGCGAACCAACACCTGGCCTTCGCGAACCGTCGCACCTGGAACAACGACCGCCTGCCCGTTCAAGACGATTAGATCATCGATCAGTCCGTCGGCGCGGGCGACCAGATCGCCGGGGATCCTGGCTTCATCTTGGAGCAGGATCTTTTTTTCCACGATCTTGATCATCGCCTTGGTCCCCGACAGGGTGATCCCCACCCAGGCCAACCCGGGAACCCTGGCCAGCAAACCCCTCTCCACCTCTTCCAGTTCGATCATCCTCTGGAATCGCCCGGGCTTCAAACCCAGTTCCCGGGCTGCTGAAAGAATCTCGGCCCGATCCATCGTAACGGTTCCGTTCACCTCGATGAACCAGATGAAGGAAGACAGCGTGTAAAGCAAGACCACGAAAAGGAATGCTCCGGCGACAAAACCCCGCCGCTTGCCCAGCCTCTTCATTTGGAAAGGGAGACCGCCCCTCTTTTGCAGGCGGGGACGGTTGCCGGTCTTGCGGACGAGCGGACGGAGCTTTCGGAAGTGGGCCGCCTGGAGCTGGGCCTCCAGCCCGTCGTGCTTCCGTCGGAGATTCCAGAGGGGGATCCCATGGTTCAGAGCCAGGTTGAGCAGCTTTTCCGGGTTCTTCCCGGAAATCTTGATGGAGACGTAACCCCGGAGATACCTGGTCAGGAGTTCACCAAGCATCCGCTATTCCTCAAAGCTCAAGCCGGCGATCTTGCCCTCGATGGTAAGCTCCTCAGGGAAAAGGCTCTTGATGGCCAGCCCGTCTCCCTTGATGGCAAGCTCACCGCGCGCCAGCTTGATCCTGACCAGGTCCGGACTGAACTCCAGGAGACCACGGTAGTTTTCAAGCTTGACTTGGCCGTCGCCGATGATCGAAATGCGGGGAAGGTCCATGACCACTTCCCTGGGTAGTTCCAGCCCGTCTACAACCCAGCGGGAAACGAATCCCCTTCCCCGAGCCAAGCGCATCTCCCCTCGTCTACCTTATGCGTGACGAGGAGGGTAGAGTACGGAGTCAGAAACGGAGCCGTCCGGGGCGGCGAGGGCTGAGGGCCAAGGGGGGGCGCAGGATCTCCGCTCCGATCACCATGTTCCGGGGATCGAAAAGATCGGACAGCCCCGGCTTCGTGAAGGAAGCACGGTCAGGGGCACCAGGTTTGCCGGACCCGCCGGAAGGCACTCCGTCTGGGAGGCTCCCGGCGGGTTCGGCCCCGGAGGCGTCGAATTCCCAATCCCAATAAGGATCCTCCCAATCTTCTTCTGAACCGGCCTTGACCGCGGCCCTGGTCGGAACTTGGGCCCCCGCAGGCACCACGGCTGAGGTTGGAACAGCGGTCCCGGCCCGTGTCCCGGCTGCGGGCGACCCAGCCTGTGGATCCCCTGCCGGTCCCCGGCTTCCCGGGACGTCAGGTTTAAGGGGAGGCTGCTCGTCATCCTCCGGCTCCAAATCCCAAGGCTGCCGTTCCAACGGCCCCGGCGCCCACGGTTTCGGCGCCCACGGCCTTGCCGGGATTTGGGGGGATCTCCCCCGACCTTCCCCCCCGCCCCTGGCCCTGCCAAGCATTCGGGACAAGGCCTTATAAATCACCGCCAGGTAAATCAGCACCGCGATCCAGGAAAATTCCAACGTGATCCCCCTAGGCTGCCGAGCTATTGCCTCTTTCCCCAGCTACTTCGGCTCCCGGGGCTTCTCCCCCGGCCCAAGCCGCGAGATGGATTCCCGCATCTGGGTATCGGCCATCACGTTCTGCATAGCGTAATAGTCCATCACACCAAGTTTTCCCTCACGCAGGGCCTGCGCCATGGCTTTCGGGATCTCGGCCTCCGCTTCCACGACCCTGGCCCGCATCTCGCCTACCCGGGCCTTCATTTCCTGCTCGGTGGCCACCGCCATCGCCCGCCGCTCCTCGGCCTTGGCCTGGGCGATCTTCTTGTCGGCTTCGGCCTGATCGGTCTGCAACTGGGCGCCGATGTTCCGCCCGACGTCTACGTCGGCGATGTCGATGGACAGTATTTCGAAGGCCGTCCCCGCATCAAGGCCTTTCCCAAGAACCGTGCGGGAGATCAAGTCGGGGTTCTCCAGAACCTCCTTGTGGCTGCCGGCCGAACCGACGGTGGTCACGATCCCCTCGCCGACCCTGGCGATGATCGTCTCTTCACCGGCACCGCCCACCAGCCGGTCGATATTGGCCCGCACCGTCACCCGGGCCTTGGCCTTCACCTCGATCCCGTCCTTGGCCACGGCGGCCACGATCGGGGTCTCGATCACCTTGGGATTGACGCTCATCTGGACGGCCTCCAGGACGTCCCGGCCGGCCAGGTCAATGGCCGCCGCCCGCTCGAAGCTTAGAGGAATGTCGGCGCGCTGGGCCGCGATGAGCGCGTTGATCACCCGGTCCACGTTGCCGCCCGCCAGGTAATGGGCCTCAAGCTTGTTGATCGACACTTCCAACCCGGCTTTGGAAGCCTTGATCATCGGTGAAATGACCCGGGACGGCACCACCCGGCGGAGCCGCATCCCGACCAGGGTGAAAATGCTCACGCGGACCCCGGCCGCGAGGGCCGAAATCCAGAGGCCGATGGGCACGAAGCTTAGCAGAAAAGCAAAGAAGATTAACGCAAGGGCGAAAACCACAAGGATCAAAACGATTTCCAAATCCATCCCTCCCTATCCAGGATTCAAAACCTTGTTGGGGAACCGGCTGTCGCTTTTCATTTGTTTCAACAACAATGTATCCACTGAACAAAACTTAGAACTATCCTTGGGGAACTCCTTCCGGAACTATTATTGCGATGAAGCATCCTGATCACGCCCGGCGCCCGGCGCCGGCGCCGCTTCACGCACCACGACGCGGCCGCCATGCACCTCGATCACCGTAACCCCCGCGCCGGCAGGCGTATAACCGCCCTCGGTCACCACGCTGAGCCGCCTTCCTTCGACCT
>JACPQU010000145.1 GCA_016190305.1 Bacillota bacterium | reverse complement strand
TCCTTCCCCCCCTTCGCCTGGGAAGCAGGGACTTTGCCTTCGGCTCCCGCACCTATCTGATGGGCGTCCTCAACGTCACGCCCGATTCCTTCTCCGACGGCGGCTTGTTCTTCGACCCCGGCGAGGCCGTGGACCAGGCCCTCCGGATGATCGCAGAGGGGGCCGACATCATCGATGTCGGAGGGGAGTCGGCCCGTCCCGGTTCGGTGGAGATCGGCGAGGAAGAGGAACTCCGGCGCATCCGCCCGGTGCTGGAAAGGCTTCTCCGGGAGTGCGGCGCGCCTGTTTCGGTGGATACCTACAAGGCATCGGTCGCTAGGGCGGCGCTCGAGATGGGCGCGCACATGATCAACGATATCGGGGGGTTGCGGGCGGACCCGGCGATGCCCGGGGTGCTGGCGTCGTACGGTGCTCCGGCGGTGATTATGCACAACAAGCGGGAAGCGATCTACCGTGACGTCATGGGCGAGGTGATCTCCTTTTTGAGGAAGGGGATTGATCTGGCCGTCGAAGCCGGCCTGCCGCGGGAGCGGATCGTGGTGGACCCCGGTTTCGGATTCGGCAAGACTCCCGCCCACAACCTCACGGTGCTCCGGCGGTTGCGGGAGATCCGCAGCCTGGGGGTCCCGGTGATGATCGGCACCTCCCGGAAGAGCACCATCGGAAAGGTGCTGGGGCTGCCGGTGGAGGAGCGTCTGGAAGGGACAGCGGCCACGGTGGCCCTCGCCGTGGCGGCCGGAGCCGACTTCATCCGGGTCCACGACGTCCGCGAAATGGCGCGGGTGGCGAGGATGGCGGACGCCGTGGTTCGGGACGCGGATCGGGCCGCCGGACCAGGCGGGATCACCGGCAGGGCGCCGGGCGCCCTTGGACACCCGGAACCGGGGGCGGAACCGGGAGTGGAACCGGGGGCGGACGGCGGACGGCGGCTGGACGGCAACCGGTTGGACGGCGGCTGGGTGGAAGATCGGGTTAACGGCCGGTTGGATGGCCGGGAGGGCGGATCATGACCGCGAATCAGGCGGGCGGGCGGGACAGGATCCTCCTCCAGGGGATGCGCTTTCCGGCCTCGATCGGGGTGGGCGAAGAAGAGCGAAGCCGGTCTCAGGTGATCCTGATCGATTTGGAGGTGGAGGCGGACCTTGCTCCATCGGGGCGCTCGGACGACCTTTCGCAGACCCTTGACTACCGCTCCCTCTACGAGGAGGTCCGCTCCGCCGTTGAGGGGAGGAGCTACCGGCTGGTTGAGGCTCTCGCCGAGGAGATCAGCGGCAAGATCCTGTGCCGGTCGCCGGCCAGGGCCGTCCGGGTCCGGATCCGGAAGCCCCACGTGAAGCTGGGCGGAAGCCTCGAATGGGCGGGAGTGGAGATTCAGCGTCCCTGATGATCGAACCCGTGATGGAGACCTTTTACGTTGGCCTGGGTGCCAACCTGGGTGAACGCCAGGCCAACCTTACCGGTGCGCTGGCCGGGCTGGCGGGCACGCCGGGGGTCCGGATCACCGGTTGTTCCTCGGTATACGAAACAGAGCCGATGGGCCCGCCCGGGCAGCCCTTGTACCTGAACGCAGTGGCCCGCGGGGATACCCGGCTGCCCCCGTTGGATCTCCTGCGGGTCTTCAAGGAACTGGAAACCCGGATGGGCCGCCGGCCCGGCCTCAGATGGGGCCCCCGGTGCATCGACCTGGATTTGCTGCTATACGGGTCGGTTCAGTTAGAGGGCCCGGAACTTACCGTTCCCCACCCCGGCCTCGCGTTGCGCGCCTTCGTCCTTCTGCCCCTGGTCGAGCTTGCCCCGTCGCTGGTGCTTCCGGACGGTCGCCCGATCCGCACCTTGCTCGATCAGCTCGGATCCGCGCAGGCGCCGGGAACCCTTGTGCCGGGAACCCCGATGCCGGATACCCTCCCTGTTCGAGTTGGCCCGCCCATACCGTACCCGGACTTGTCCTG
The DNA here is from genome assembly GCA_016190305.1 of Bacillota bacterium. Taxonomy (GTDB): domain Bacteria; phylum Bacillota; class JACPQU01; order JACPQU01; family JACPQU01; genus JACPQU01. The sequence goes on along the minus strand of JACPQU010000145.1, from coordinate 1,982 downwards.
AAGGAAACCCGGAGCGGGGTGTAGAACGGAGCAGTCGAATCCTGTCAGAAACCGGTTCCACGAGCGGTATAATATCAATTGAGCGAAGGGGAGAGACGAACAGGGGATCGAGGAGGTACAGGCTGTGTTTCATAAACACTGCCCTCACTGCCAGCGCACCTCGTATTCCGCAACCGACCATGGTCAATGGCTGTGCCCCTACTGTGGTAAAGATATCACCAATGAGACTCTTTACCCGGTTGACAAGCGGCAGGTGACTGCCAAGGACAGCCGCGACGGAGAGTAATGGGGCGGTGGTGATGTCCATCTTCGGTAACACCAACAGGCTCGTCCAGGAGACGAGTCTTTCTTTTTTATCCCGCCGGGTGCTCCTGGCCCCCATGGTCGGAGTGACCGATCTCGCTTTCCGGCAGGTGGTGGCCCGGCTTGGTTGCGGGCTCCTTTTTACGGAGATGGTCAACGCGCGGGGACTTCTGGCCGCCCCGGACCCCAGCCGGCTGCTCGACCTGGATCCCTCCGAAGGCCTCATCGGGGTGCAACTGGCGGGTTCGGAGCCGGAGGTTATGGCGGCGGCGGCCGTCCTGGCGGTCAAGATGGGCGCGAAGGTCATCGATCTGAATATGGGTTGCCCTTCCCCGAGGGTGGTGGCCAACGGGGATGGAGCGGCACTCATGCGCGATCCCTCAAGGGCGGTGGCCATAGCTTCCGCGGTCATCGCCGCCGTTGGAGTTCCGGTGACCGCAAAGCTCCGGAAGGGTTGGGAAGCCGGCCGTGCTAGCGTGGTGGAATTGGGGAGCCGCCTGGTTGAGGCGGGAGTCGCCTCTCTGACCGTTCATGGGAGAGCGGCCAAGGAGAACTATTCCGTCCGTGCGGATTGGGATGCGCTCAAACAGGTCAAGGAGTCCGTCCCGGTGCCGGTGATCGGCAACGGAGACGTATTCGAGCCCCGGGATGCTCTGCGGATGTTGGAACAAACCGGGTGTGACGCCGTGATGATCGCTCGGGGAGCCCTCGGCAATCCCTGGCTGCTTTCACGGGCCATCGCCCTGGTGGAAAATGGGGAGTTGTGGCCCCCTCCTTCTATGGAGGAGCGCTTCCTGGTCGCCCTCGAACATTTCGAACTGGCCGTCAATTCCAAGGGGGAACAGCGGGCGGCGGTCGAAATGCGGAAACACCTGGCCTGGTACGTCACGAATCTACCCGGGGGCGCGAAACTGCGCTCCGCCCTCGTACGCGTGACCAACCTAAGGGAGGTCAAAGACCTCCTGGGCAGTGGGTCAATACGACATCTTGAGGAGGTCAATCTTGGGCAGAGGCAATTTTATGCCAAGCAATGGGCGAAGGGCAAATCAGGGCTGATGGAATCGTAAAAAAGCGGGGAGTTGCCTCCCCGCTACCGCCCCTCTTTGAGTTGCTCTTCAGCTGCCTCGATGGCGGCCTTGACCAGGAGGCCGCATTGCCGGGCAGACACGCTTCCCCAGTCGCCGTTGTTGGCTTGAACCACGTCATAGACGCCGATTCGTTTCGCCAACTGCTCTCTTAGACTATCACTCATGAGCCTGGGCACGAGCATCACTCCTTTTGGAGCGGCTGCCTTTAAACTGCCCGGGGCGGCTAATTATTATGTAAACCATAATACAGCAAAAACACCTTTGCTCGTTGATCTTGCCCTTTTATGGAAGATTGACATGGAAGATCAACCGTGGACGCGATCCATACTAAAAGAATTGTATTGGTGACACGCTCCGGAAGAAACATTCCCGGAAAGGAAACGATGAAGGAGGAAAAGAATTCAATCAAGCTCAGGCTTATCCAGGTTGAGTCAACGATCTCAGAATTTGGATGATGGTTTCGGTGTTGGGTGGCAACTGGGAGAGCGGGCAGCGGGGAGGGGATCGGCGTGAAACACGTGGTCAGTGTAAGCCTTGGCTCGGCGAAGCGGGACCATGCGGTCGAGATCGAACTGGCGGGAGAAGGTTTTC